>DAOMHE010000134.1:0-4471 GCA_035430785.1 Spirochaetota bacterium
CCGCGTTCTTTCTGATAAGTTTTAAAACTGCTGATTTTACATCTGGCTCAGGGTAAAAATTATCCGCCGCGACACTCATCACATTCTCGGCAGCATACAAAAGAGATACCGATGCTGTAAGTGCACCGTACGAATCATCACCGGCATGAGACAATATACGTTCAGCCATTTCCTTCTGAAGCATTATGACAATTATTTCCGGATGATAATCCTCGATAATTTTAAACAAAATCTCGCTCGCGCAATAGTAAGGAAGGTTTGATACTGCTTTATCATATTTAACACTGCTTTCATATTTTAGAAAATCAGAGTGCACAAGCTTAATCGAACTTGATGAATATTTTTCTGATAAAAATGAAAAAAGTCCCTTATCGAGTTCGACAAGAGTAAGGTCATTTGTTAATTTTGCTAGTTCATCACTGAGGGCTCCAAGCCCGGGACCGATTTCAATGACTGATTCGTTATCTTTAATATCAGCCGCAGCCGCGATCTGTGAAGTTATCGCGCTGTTCCACAAAAAATTCTGACCGAGTTTTTTCAGCGGCGAAAGTGATCTCGAATTTAATAATCCTATTACGTCTTTACGGTTCATGGATACATACTTTTTTTTAAGCATCATTTGTCAACTCAATACAATCGGTGCATTTAAAAGAAAAAAGCTTGTATTCCTGCATATTTTGGCTATAATCATTTTATAAAATAGGGAACAGACAGAGAGGCGTATATGACCGAAAAAAGAGAGCATGCCAGACAGAGAAAAACCATCCGCGCTGAAGTTCATACTTCTGACGGAATGACATTCAGCTCCACTCTTGACATGAGCGCACGCGGAGTATTTATTACTACGCCTGAACCGATTGAACAGGGTAAAGAAGTGACTCTCACAATAGCGTTGACTCCAAGCGATCACATATCGGTTGCAGGAATTGTAAGATGGATACGTGAAGAAAACGAGGACATGCGTGCCGGAATGGGCATTGAATTTATCGACATATCAGAAGTCACTCTGAATGTTCTTAGAAACATTGCTGAGATGTAATCAGCTTATTTCTTCCGAATGTATTTCACATACACCAATAAGCTTTGCCGACGCTTTTATTCCGAAATAGCGCCGGCACTGAGCTACTTCATCTTCATATTGAAGAGTAGCGGTTTTGATTGCGTTTTTTGTTCTCGAAATAGCACTTCTCATATCCTTTCCCATCAGGTTCATGTTCATTTCCTGTCTTGAAAGTTTTTCTTTAAGTTCACGTATTTCTTTATCAAAAGATTCTTTTATTTTATCAAGTTCGGGATCAACTGACAAATCGAGGTTTTCTTTCATATCCCAAATCTTATCTTCGGATATGGATTTTAATTTGTTTTTTGCCGTTGCATAATAATCAGAGAGTTTGCTGTAATATGAAAAAGGCAGTTCAGAATCTCTTCCGAGACCATGAAGAATATCCTTCTCGATCAGATCAACATCAAGCGGCGAAAGCACACTTCCGTCTTCAATAAAAATAACAGAAAGTTCTTTCTTTTCGCTTACAGAACGGAATGATACAACAAAGAAAAAAGCGATTCCTTTAAACTTTTTAAACGATTTCAAATAACGGTTTCCGAGCGGAACCGAAAAAGACTCATCAAAACATTTTTTTATTGAAGAATCAATAATGGGATGACCGAAAGCGAAAAAATGAAGTTTTGAATCAAGTAGTGCTTTTTCACTGTCAAAAGTTCCCCTGATATCATTGCCTTCAAATCTTGAATTATAAATATCTCCTGACGACTTTTTCAAAATTGAATTATCACATAAAGACGAAAATCGCAGCATGAATGTTTCAAGCTGGCGGTTTGAAAATGCACGTTCTTTCTGCGTAACCTTATAATATTCGTCATAATTAAAATCAAGCCTGTGCGCAACCGTTAGATTTGAAAGCTTCTCATAGCTTTTTTTAGCACGCTCGACAGATTCATCAATCTGTTTAATCATCTCTCGTTTTTTACGTTTAGCGACGAATTTCATAAATAATGAAGCAAGATTAAGTTCGTCTTCAATCTGTCCAAGCATTATATCCGGCGTGCCGATTGATTCTTCAAACAAAGATAGCTTATGAGTCAGAACTTCAAGAACCCTTTCTGCAACGGTATTTTTTGTAGAAAAATTATAGATATAAACATCATACTTCTGACCGAACCTGTGAATTCGTCCAATTCTCTGTTCAATTTTCAAAGGCGACCACGGCAGATCGTAATTAAACAGAATGCTGCAGAACTGCATGTTTCTGCCCTCGCCTCCGGCTTCCGTGCAGATAAGAATTTCAGTATCCTTTTTAAAATTATCTATCGCGGCTTCTTTCTCGTCCTTGTTCATCGACCCGTGAAATACTTCAACGGAATATTCACCGAGCAATGACTTGAGATAATCCTGTGTTGTTTTAAACTGCGTAAATATTAAAAACTTCGTATAACCGTCTTTTTTAAGAGAACGGATCATTTCCAGAAGTTTTTCACCCTTCTTATTCCGTTTAATTTTTTCAGCAAGTTCAATGATGTGATTCAGCGTAACTATTTCGCTCATTATATCACGTGCAGTACGTTTCTCATCAGAATCTTCGCTGAGTTCTTCATCACAGTCGTCCATATCTTTGAGAAGTTCATCGAAAAATATCTGATCTGCCTCATCAGTCTTATTGACTAAATTCTGAAGATGATTGCGTCTGTTCACAAGAGCTTTATATAGAGCGTACGATGAAGAATCCAGAAGCTTCTGAAAAACAGTCATAATAAATCCGACTGCCCTGTTTTCACTCTGCATTGCTTTATTGAATTCTTCAGCAACATATTTTGTCGTTGCATCGTATAGATCTCTTTCTTCAGGATAAAGATCAAATTTAATAGTCCGGGCATGGCGTACCGTAAAACCGCCGATTTCCTTCTTTGTTCTGCGTATCATTATCGAAGAAAGCTTTTCTTTGAGTTTCGACAAATCGCTTTCAGGCATGCAAAATTCATTATAATAGCTCTGAAAGGGCCCGAGAAGATTTTTGTCTACAAGGCGTATCAGATAATAAAGTTCTTCAAGTTTTCCCCGAAACGGGGTTGCAGTAAGAAGTATCATCGATTTTGTGCGTTCAGAAATAATTTCAGCAGCATTATATGCAAGAGTAGTAGTAACGGAATCACGTCTCAAACGGTGTGCTTCGTCAAAAATTACAGCATCCCATTTTACATTCTTAAGGTCTTCAAGAAAGGCAGCGTTTTTTATAAAATCAACAGAGCAGATTCCTTTTCCTATTTTTTCCCAGACATTGGAAGTTGTTTTTCTGAATTTCTCAAGATATTTGCGGTCAATAAGTTCAAAACGTTCACCGAATTTCTCTTCCATCTCATTCTGCCACTGAATCAAAAGAGAAGCCGGAGCGATTATCAGAATGCGCGAAATATCATTGCGGTAAATCATTTCTTTGATTACCAGACCGGCCTCAACCGTTTTACCTAGACCGACCTCATCAGCTATCATAAAACGCTGATGCAGTGAATTAACGATTATATAAGTGCTTTCAACCTGATGGGCGAGAATTCTCGTACGTGAATTCGACAAAGAAAGTATTTTATTATATGAATAGGCGAACTCAAGAAGATACGCTTCCATTTTAAGAGAAAATTTCGGATCGGGCGAAAATCTGTTTCCGCTTATGCTGTCAATTATACCGCAATCATCAATCTCGAATGTCTCCCTTTCCTGGGGAGAATAATCAAAAATTGATTCCGTATTTCTTTCCGATGAATCAAATGGTGTCATTTAGAAATGAGTCCGGTTACTTCAATAAATAATTCAGACATTAAATAATTATCAACAAAACTAATTGCCATATGACTCCGCAAAAATTTTACAGGGATATCTTATTCCTTGAAAATACCGGTGAAGCGCAAGAACTTTTTGAAAGAAATTTCATAATGAAAAAGCAATTCTTATGCTTGACAACGAAGGCAGATTTAATCGAATGAAGTTTTGAGGATATCTGCATGCTGAATTATGAAATAACCGATGCAACAAAACAGCTTACTATCGCTAGATCTCTTAGCGGATATTCCGCCCCGTTTAAGCTGATAGGCGGCTACCGTCTAATCGATAACGGAGTTGAACCTGAAGCAACCATTCAGATAGAAGCTCTCGGTAAAACGATTCATGAGGCAAGCAATGGAAACGGCCCGGTTGATGCGCTTGCAAATGTTTTAAAGAAAGGTCTGACACCTCTATTCCCATGTCTTGAAAATATAACTCTTGTAGACTACAGCGCAAAAATACTCGACTCTTCTTCAGGAACAGGCACAACTGTTCTCGTTGAAATTACATTTACTGACAAAACTAAGGCATGGAAAGTTTACGCATCATCAGCCAATATTAACGCCGCATCTTTTCAGGTAATTGTTGACGGTTTTGAATACGCGATTTTAAATTCTGTCAGATAATCTCAATCACTGA
>DAOMHE010000134.1:4571-6464 GCA_035430785.1 Spirochaetota bacterium
GTTGACGGTTTTGAATACGCGATTTTAAATTCTGTCAGATAATCTCAATCACTGAGATCAGAATATCATCTTCATATTCAGCGTTGCCTCTAAATCTATCAAGGCCTTCAAATATGTTCTGCAAATTTAATTCACAATCTTCGTGATATGACTCTTTGATTATTTCTGCGGCTTTTGAATACCCGACAATCTCATTGTCATCGTTTACTGTTTCAGGGAAACCGTCAGTATAAAAATAGACTCTGTCCCCTTTATAAAGAAACGATTCCCCTGAAGTATAATTAACAGAATCAAAAAAACCTATAATGGTACCTTTTGACTGAAGCAACTCTATATTACCGGTTTTTTTTCTATAAATCATTATTGGCGGATGCGCTCCGTTTGAAAATGATATTTTAATTCCGTCATCTTCTCTTTTTATTACAGCATAGACCGCTGTTATAAAATAACTGTTCATAACAGTAAATAGCGCGTTATTAAGCTTATTCATAAATATATCCGCATGATCGCGGCACTCCGGATATATTTTATCCGAAGCAAACTTTATCAGACTCATAAAAAGCGCTGCACCTGCGCCGTGACCCACGACATCTGCAACAAAAACGCCAAGAGAATTAACTTCCGGAAAAAATGAAAGATAGTCTCCGCCTACAGCTAGAAGAGGTTTGAATTTGTATGACACTTTAAGAAAATCTGATTGAGGCAGTTCACTTGGAAGAAGGGATTGTTGGATTTTTTTTGCATAAAGGAGATCCTCCTCCAGAATCATGTTTTTTTTACGCAAATCCTCTTCCGCTTTTTTTAACGCTTCTTCTGACTCAACAAGCTGAGTAATATCTTCTTTAACTGCGATGTAATGAGTTATTTGTCCGGTTTCATTTTTAACAGGTGAAATCGAAGCATGTTCCCAGTATAATTGACCGGATTTTTTTTTATTATGAAATTTTCCGGACCATTCTTTGCCGGATGATATAGTATCCCAAAGCTTTTTATATTCATCACGGGTTGTTTCACCGCTCTTTAAGATACCCGGACTTTTACCTAAAACCTCTGAACATGTATATCCGGTAAGTTGTTCAAATTTGGGATTAACATATTCGATTATACCTTTCGAATTGGTAATGAAAACTGTTGAAGGACTTTGTTCTACTGCCTTATAGAGCTTTTTAAAATTTTCAGTCATCAGATGCTTATCAGTTACATCGAGAAGAAATCCGTCTATGCGGCGTATTTTACCTGATTCATCGCATAAAAGACTGACTGTATTATAAATCCATCTTGTGTTTCCGTTTTTGTCGATAATTCTATGCTCGATACTGGAATTAATTTTATCCTTCATTACATTATCAAGAAATTCAAATACTTTAAACTGATCATCAGGATAAATCATATCTTTCCAAAGATTAGAGTTTGATTTAAAATCTTCCATCATGTATCCGGTAATTTCGACACATTTCGGACTGTGATAAAATGAAACAGCTTTCCCGGAATCATCAAATTCCGTACTGAAAATATATTCGGAAATATTATTTACAATTGATTTATAATGCTCCTCACTATCCTGAATTTTTCTATATGCGATTTTCCGGTCGGTAATATCTTCAATATTAAATACATAGAATTTATTTTCATTTATAATAAAAGTATATACTGTTAAAAGAGCATAACCTTTATCTTTCTTATTTAAACTACAGCATATTTCTGTATTCCATATTTCATTGCTGTTTAATTCAGAAATATTTCTTCTAACACGATTTTGTTCATCCGTATTAGAAAATAATATAATAAGGATGTTTTCAGAATTTATTCTATCATCATTAAAAAGCAGCAGAAAGTTTTTGTTTGAATAACTAATATCGAAATTTTTATCGGAAAGAACTACAGCATCAGGAT
>DAOMHE010000135.1:0-6325 GCA_035430785.1 Spirochaetota bacterium
ATAAAGCGATTCAGCACATGATATCTCGCCCGACAATACAGAAATAAAGTCATCAAGCCTGATAAAACAAACAGCCTCAACCTCCCCATCAGAAAAAGAGTAATTATCAATTTCAATATCAGAATTCATTATCCAGATGTGCTGAAATTCACGGTGAAACAAATCCATTTGAGGTATTTTTTCCTCATAACGGAAATATCCCAAATCAGTAAGTTCTTCGTCACTAACATCAATACCCAGTTCTTCTGACGCCTCTTTCTGTATTTTGCCTTCATTGAGACCAAAGGGAACATGACCTCCGACGGAAATATCAAGAACAGACGGATAAAGATCTTTCTGACTGGACCGCTTCTGAAGAAGTATCCAGATTTGTCCGGCAATGATTTTATAAATCCACAGATGAACACCCTCGTGAGGGATTCCTTCCTTATGAGCAACAGACCTGTCAACCGGTTTACCGAGAGGTTTTCCGGTTAACCAATCCCATTCTTCAATAAATTCCTGTTTTGTTTTTGAAATCACATTAAGCTCTTTAGAATAATTATAAATAGTGCAAATATCAGCGTAAACAAAAAAAGCGGGGAAACCCCGCTTTTTCAGCCTGCAAGAAGTTCAATCTTTCTAGGTTTAACTTCTTCTCGTTTTTTCATAGTCACAGAGAGAACACCACTTTCATATTTCGCCGTAACTCCGTTCGGCTCAATGTCAGCACCCAAAGTGAACCCTCTGTAATAATCCCCGCCGGAAAACTCTCTATACTTAATAGCCTCACCGGAATTTGCGTCTTCAGAGAATTTTCCTTCAATTTCAAGCTTTCCTTCACTTAAAGTGATGGAAATATTTTCTCTCTTTACTCCAGGCATATCAAGTTTTATGTTATATTCATTTTCATTCTCAGCTATATCTGCAGCCGGAGAAATTTTTCTGTTAACCAATTTTTCACTCATATTTCCTCCTTAAAGAATCTCAATCTTTTTAGGTTTAGCCGCTTCACTCTTTGAAAGCTCAACAGTCAAAATTCCATCAGTGAGCTTCGCACTCATTTTATCCCTATCAAGCTGATAAGGAAGCTTAACAGTCTTCTTAAATGCTCCGGAAGCACGTTCCCTGCGAAGAAATCTGCCTGATATCTCTTCACTCTTAGGTTCAGCTTTGATAACAAGATAATTATCAACAACCTCCAGTGAAATGTCTTCACTAGTCATGCCCGGAACAATAGCTCTGACCACTATTGAATCTTCTTTTTCATAAACATTGGTCAAAGGTCTTTCACGGTAAACCGATTCATCAGATACCGCCGAATCAAAAGCTTTAACCAGATCGTTAATCATACTGTAAACAGGATACATACTTTCCTCCTCAATTTATCATTATTCTTGTTTTATTTTCTTCTTTTTCAGTTTTAGGAATAATCAATTCCAAAACCCCGTTTTTAAACTCCGCCTTTATCTCTTCAGCCTTAATAGATTCAGGAACACGGAATTTTCTTTTAAATTCACCGGAACTCCTTTCGTGAACATGATATTCACCTTCATCATGCTCTTTTTCGCTTGAACGCTTAGCCGCAACAGTCAGATAACCATTCTCAATACTCACATCCAAATCCTCTTTTTTAACGCCCGGAAGATCAGCTTTCAGAGTAAAAGAATCTTTGTTTTCAACCAGATCGACACTGAAAAGCTTTTCTTCTGCTTTGAAAACATCAGGAAAACTCCAGAAGTCATCGAATAGTTTTTCGATCGGAGTTTCGTGTTTTGTTATGTTCCACATAATGACCTCCTTATTTATATATTACTGTTAGCACTCATATTTATCGAGTGCTAACAGTAATATATCTAAAGATCACTAAATCGTCAATATCTGAAATAAATTTTTTTGTTTTTTTGTTAAATAATAGAATCAGAAGGGATTAATAATAAAGCTAAAGAAAAGCAGGTATCCGGAATCATTTATAGTGATAAAGTTCTTCAATCTGCTTCACTACATATTTCTTTGCATCATCACGGGAAAGCTGAGACTTGAAACCGGCCGCATTCTTATGTCCGCCGCCGCCGTTGGAAATAGCGATTCCAGACACATCCAAATCGCCCTTCGTTCTCATGCTGGCTTTAAGAGGACCCTCTACATCCTGTTTCAGAAGAACCGAAACCTGCACCTCCGCTACGGAAAGAGGAAGATTGATGTTGGTCTCACCCTGTGAAAAATCCGCACCTGTCTCCTTCAGCATTTCAGGAGTAAGATGCATCAGAATCATCTTGCCGTCAAGATAGACCTCAACCGTTGAAAGAATCTTTGACTTCAATAAAAAAGCCGAAAGCTCATTTATGTCAAAAATTCTTTCGTGAATTTCAAAAGGTTTTATTCCGGTAGAAAGAAGCTTAGCTACAGCAAGATGAGTCCGCGGTGTGGTTTTTTTATATTTAAACCCGCCGGTATCGAAAAGCAGTCCGGTATATAAAGCCTGAGCAGCATTTCTTGTAAAATCATGACGATAATGATCCATTATAAAAAAAACAATCTCACTGGCACTCGACGCTTCAACCATGACGAAATGCGTATCGATATAATCTTCCCCGCCCTCGTGATGATCAATGATGAAAATTTCATTTACATGGGCAGACAAGAGAGTGTACGCTGCGCCGGTATTTACAAAATTGTTTGTATCGAGAACCACAACCGAATATTCAGAAATATCAGCCGGCAGAGAAAAATCCGATGCGATATTGATAACAGAATTCACATCAAGAAAACAAAGCTTATCAGGTGTAGGATCACCGTTTACAACAAATGATTTTGTTCCAAGAGAATCCAAAAGTTCTTTAAGTGCGATTTCCGCACCTATCCCGTCGGCATCCGGAGATTCATGAGTCGTAATTATTATCTTCTTGTTTTTTTCAAAAAACTGAATTACATTATCCAGACCGCTATTCATGATTCTCCGTATTTTATTTCAATAATGGATATCCCATCTCCTCACGTATCTGAACATATCTTTCTGCGCATTTTCTAGCCATATTTCTAACCCGGGTAATATAACCAACCCTTTCCGTTACAGATATAGCTCCCGCAGCATCAAGCATATTAAAGGCATGTGAACATTTCAGTACAAAATCATATGCAGGAAGTACAACTTTAGGCTCTTTATCCAAAACAGAATTGCATTCCTTTTCAAAAAGATCAAACAGCTGAAAATACATCTTGGGATCACTCATGCTGAAGTTGTAATGCGAGAATTCGTATTCACTTCTAAAATGTACATCCCTGTAATAAATATGATCATTCCATTTGATATCAAAAACACTATTAACGCCCTGAAGGTACATGCAAATTCTTTCAAGTCCGTAGGTTATTTCAACCGGAATCGGACTAAGCTCAATGCTTCCGCACTGCTGAAAATAAGTAAACTGCGTTATTTCCATTCCGTCAAGCCATACTTCCCAGCCAAGACCGGCAGCGCCAAGTGTCGGAGACTCCCAATCGTCTTCAACAAAACGTACATCATGCTCATTTAAATTCAGCCCAAGATAACGGAGTGAATCAAGATATAAATCCTGTATATCTGACGGAGACGGTTTCATTATTACCTGATATTGATAATAGTGCTGAAGCCGGTTTGGATTCTCGCCGTATCTTCCGTCGGTAGGTCTGCGGGAAGGCTCAACATAGCATACATTCCACGGCTCAGGACCGAGAGCACGGAGAAAAGTACCCGGATTAAATGTACCGGCACCTACTTCCAAATCGTATCCCTGGATAACTATGCATCCTTTCGAGCTCCAATATTCATTAAGTTTTGCAATAAGATTTTGAAAATGCATTTTTGAATCCTGATTATTTCAAATTTTCGATATTCTTCATCTGTGTATTATATGCGTCTATTAAAATATCATGAAGTTTCTTAAAATTATTAGCATCCGCCAGATTAAAGTAAGAAAGAACATCTTCGTCCACTATCTCAAAACGGTATTTACCGATTTCTGCTTCGCAAAAAACATGAGCCAGATATACAGTATAATTGAGCGATTTGTTTTTTTCATTAACCATATGAGGTTTACGGTGATATTCAATCGCTTCAGAAAGGTCATCATCGAAATGCCAGCGCTTGACAATAAGACTGCCGAGTGTGGAAATGCTGATACCTAATGCAATTTCCTCAAGAATATCCACTTCCGTCTGGGTTTTATTTCTCGTAATTTCTGCAAGCTTTTGAGCTGTTTCTTTTTTTATTGAAAGAAGCAGTATTCTTCCGATTTTCGAAAGCAGCGCAGCGAGATAAGCTTTTTCTGCAATTTTAGCATTTTTCAGCTGAATTGCTATTTTATACGCATAGAAAGCTTTTTTATAGGACTCCATCCAAAGATATTTAAATTCCTTAAAATGATTATTAACTATCTCATCAACACCGCTGGCCATTGCTATCGATTGAATTCCGTTTAATCCGATTAAAACAGAAGCCTCTTCTATGGAGGAAATTTTCTTTGAAGTTATATATCCGGCGGAATTTGCAAGCTTTAAGATAGAAGCAGACAAACCAGGATCTCTTTTAACGAAGTCTGAAATGTGTTTAATCGCAATATCAGGATTTTTGCACATATCTATCAGAAGCCTTGAATTCTCAGGAAAAGCCGGAATATTATCAACTGCATTATTGATTTCCTGTGCAATTTTTCCGCGAATTTCTGCCGAATCAGTTCTTCTGGTTAAAGCAAGTGAAAAGACAGTCGAATTATCCTTTCGATGTACAATAAACTTGCTCGCATCAAACCCGGCGTTACGGAAAACCATGGAGGCCATGATTAAACCCAAACCGGCCCCCTCTGAATCATCCAGAGTATCTCCGAAAGCCTCGGAAATATTAGAATAATGCCTGGCTTTTTCTATCCTTGAATTAATTCTTTCAATTTCTTCTGGAACAATAGGCGTATTGTTCCAGACTGAAATTATATAATCAGAGTTTCTGTTTTCAAAATAAATTCTGACTTTATAATCCGATGACTGCATTGCCAGCATAAGATCCCCGTCAGGCCGGAGAACGGAGGAACTGAATGAAGTCATTCCTTCATTATAATCCTTTCTGATATCAAGATTCATTCTTTGAAAAAAAAGACGCTTGGCGTTAGCTTTAACTGCATTGTTGATTAGTTCTTTCAAAATGGTTATCAGAACATCACGAGAATATAAAAGGTCGGCATGAGAAAGAAAACGTCGCAAAATTCGAAGAAAGCAGGCTTCAGCATCAGCATCAAAAACCTGAAACTCCAGATAAAACAATTTTCCCTCGGTTATTGCGAGAGTATAATCTTCTGCAGAAATAAGTGCTTTCATAATTAACCGCCAGACAACACTAAATATGCAATAAGAATATCTCAAGCAATATTTTATAAGCATAACTGTTCAATTATTTGAGTTGACAAAGTGTCTCAATATCGGATTAAATAACTTTATTGATTGTTTATTTCACTGCACTGGGCATAATTATTGCAGTCCGGTATTTGTTTTATTCGGAGAAATTATGAAGAGTAAGCATGATTTCCCGTCCCTGAACTCAAAGCAGGCTGACGGGATCAGACCTAATGGAATACCTTACAAAGTTCTTGTAGTTGAAGATCAGGAATTCCAACGTAAACAAATTAAACAGATTCTGGAATCCGAAAAATATGAAGTCATCGCCGATGTTGCAAACGGACGCGATGCCTTGAAAATCATTGAAAAGCTTGGCGGAAAAATTGATCTGATAACGACTGATTTAGATATGCCTATTCTTGACGGATATGCTCTTCTTTTTGAACTCAAAAACAATCTCAAATATCCGATAAAAGTAGTTTTTATAAGCGACGAAACAACTAAAGGTGTCGTTGAAGATTTAGTAAAAATGGGTGCGCTGGATTTCATTCTCAAACCACTACAGCGCCAACGGCTGCTGGAACGAATCAAACTTGCGATAAACAGGTAGTATGTCCGAAAAAGAAGATAAAGCAAATTTAGCCGATCAGGTTAAAAGGATAGATATAGCACTTTATTATGTCGGGAACGACATGGTAAAAGCCAAGCAGATGGCAGCAGGATCTTACAAAGATGCCGTAGCACTGAAAGGCGTATTTTCATCTTCGTCATTATACGGCGTTTTTCTTATTTTTTTCAATAAGACATACAACAGGATAATTGACTCTCTTTTTGTAATATCCCCGGATTATACAATTAATAGCTTAAACAATCATCAGGATTGGCGGACTTTTGAAAAAGATATGCTTACAGCCCGTCAGAAAAGCGAGAATGCACGCGCATCATCAGATATAAAGGATAAAGTCGAACGCAGCTTTACCGG
>DAOMHE010000136.1:0-6283 GCA_035430785.1 Spirochaetota bacterium
AAAATTCAAGGGTCCGATTACAAATTTCAAATTTTTTGAAAACAGGCTGAATACGGTTATAAAATTCCAATTAGTAAAATCCGCCGGAACATTCATATAACTCGAAAGATAGTGTTCAAAAAAAAGAAATGCCGAAACAATAAAGATACTTCCGCAAAAAAATATTCCGTTTCTCTGCGGGTTAGTAAATATCAGCTTTAACCCGTAACAAAAACATGCGAGCGAACCGGAAAAGAAAAAAAGTTCGAGAAAATGATTAGCATATTCCAATTCACTCATATTCTATTTCATTACCGCTGCATGCATCACTTAAGTGCGTTGACAAAAAGTTCAATTTTATCCTTGAGATTCTTTACCGAAGCTTTTTTCAGTATTTTATAATATGAACCTTTTTTATCATCCGAAATTTCTTTAATAAATCCGTATTCCGAAAGCTTTTTCAGTGAATTATTATAATTCGGCTGAGAAAGAGATTCCGGAGCACGCGTTTTTTCTGTGTGATAAAGAGCGATTCCGTATTTTCTGACAGCCGACATGAGATCCTTTGAACTTATTGAGTCGGAAGGAATATCGGCAACCGCACCGCACGAAGCATAGTATGATTCAAGAACATCCTGAATTCCGCGTGCAAAAAAAACGATATCCTGGATGCTTTCCTCTGATATCACAAAACCGCCGTCTTTCGGCTTAATAAAATTTTTAGGAATAAGAAACCCCTCGATGATACGGTTTATCTTTTCAGATATCTCATCAAAACCGTATCTTATCAGGTATTCCTTTGATATAAGATTTTTTAAAAAATCAATTTTAACTTCAATATCCTCTATTGTAATTATCTGAAGTTTATTTTTCAGAACAAGAAGAGAAGCGCATATCATTGAAATATCCAGCGAGAAATGAGCGATACTGTTTTTATAAAAAGATAAAGCAGTACGCGCTTCGGTTTTAATTACAAAGAAATCCTCGGAAGATTCGCGTTCATCATAATGAAGCTTATCTATGAATTTTTCTTTTGTAAATAAATTAACAGCATATTCAAATATCTCATTGATATTTTTTTTGTCGCGGGTTGTATCCGAAAAAAAGGCTCCTGTAAAGGTCAGATATTCATGAAACAAAAACACATTGCGGAGAAGATCCTTGCGTGTAAATCCGCGTATGGCCATCATAAGCATCGGCGCAGTGACAAGTGCAACCGGAGTCACCGATGTCACGGAATAAATTCCGTTGATAATTCTATAACCGATTTCCTCAACACGGAAATCATCTTTAAACCCTGCGGACTCCACCTCTTTAAGCGAAAAAGCCTCTGCAACACTTACATATACTTTACCGTGATCTTTAGAAAGAATTGAACCGCCTTTGATTACGCTTCCGACGGATTCTCTCTTCTTTGTCTTACCGCGCAGTTCTTTTATATATGAAGATTCTTCGGGCACCCTGTCGTAATTGATCGATATCGGAAGAAATATCAGATCCTTGTTGTAGTTTTCGTCAATAGCCTCAACCAGATAATTGATGATTCCCATTTTAGGGAAAACAAGTCTGCCGGTTCGCGTTCTTCCGCCTTCAACAAAAAATTCAAGAAGATACGAATCGGCAACAAGTGTCTTAAGATATTGTTTAAAAACTGAAGTATAAAGCTTTTTCCCTTTAAATGTTCGTCTGATAAAAAATGCGCCGCAATGCCTGAAAATTATTCCCATAGGAAAAAATGAAAGATTTACGCCCGCTGCAATATGCGGAAGCGTAATCTTGTTTTTATAACAGATATATGAAAGAATCATATAATCCATATGACTCTTGTGACAGGGCGTCAGAACAAGAGGTCCTCTCTCTGCAGCTTCCTTAAGGCGGGTAATGGATTCTGCATCACAAACAATCCCGGAAAATATTTTTTTGAATATGAGATCGATTGTGCGTTCAAAAATCTTTATATAAACTATTGAAAAATCCGCCGCTATCTCTCCGAAATACTTAAATGCGCGGCCTTTGAGACGGCGAAGCGGAATATTATCTTCTCTGGAAACTTCTTCGGCTGTTTTGATTACATTTTCGTGATAGAGTACTTTTTCTGCAATTTCATTTCTGCTTCTTAGAACAGGGCCCAGAACTATTCTTTTGTGTTTCTGCATATATTCGAGAATATTCTGCCTTATCATTTTTGCACATTTCTCGTCTGAAAATTCTTTGAATTTTTCTAATTCATCGGCAAGAGACACAGGTTTTAAAAATTTGATATATGAAGGTGTAGCCTGCGAAACAAGATTTAGAATGAAAAACCGGTTACCGGTCGCAGGCGGAGTCGGAACAAATTGATTTGTTCGCTCGGGGTTTCTGTTCCAGAAAATTATTTCCGGCATAATATATATAGGAAACGGAAGTGAACGCTGAAGGCGTATCAGATAGAGAATTGTATCATACTTAGATTCGACATAACGCTTGAGAAAAAATTTGCGCGAAAGCATCGAAAAAAGAACTCCCCTTTTATCAAGGAGAAGATTTTTGATATAATCAGTTTCATAAACATTCGGATATTTTCTGCGGAAAAGTGTCCTTTTTATCCACATCATTATTCTTCCGAATATGTAAGAAAACGACTGAAGTACTATTGGATTATATTCGAGGGCAAAATCAAGATTTTTGACTCCTGCTTTAGAAAGAACGGATTGAATCATCAGCAGCGCAAAATTAGAACTCTCATGAGACGCGATGACAACAGCGCCTTTTTCATTATACTCATTAAGCAGAGATACAGCATCTTCATCAAGTTCCGCACGTGAGAAAATAATTTTTGCCAGTTTCCATCTCAATCCGCTCAACTCAGGCTGAAGTCTTCCCTGAAAACGGAAATCTGAATCTCTTTTATTTCCAATTTCTTTCATCAAAACACTCCGTCAAAGATTCAGTCATATTGAATGGATATGTCGATTTTAAATTGAGTATCGGCAAGTACTTTTTTTACGTTTTTGCATAAAGAAAGGCGGTCATAAACCGCCTTTCTTTATTATCAAGACTCATCTTCAGCGAGAGTTATTAACCAGTCATTTTTAGTAATAGTGAATTTTCTGCTTTTTTCAGGATTCACATAAATTCCGTAATTTTTCGAAGCATCATCTTCTTCTTTTGCAAGTCTTACACCGAAGCATGTTTCATTGCGCATGATCGCCGCTTCGCAAATCTCTGCAAAAGTTATTTCAACCGGAAAGTTTGAAAAGAAATAATCAGAAGGTTTAATATAAACTTCGCTTCCTTCCGCTTTGAAAAGATCATCATAAATATCATAAACTGCAGGTTCTTCAGAAATCTGCGCGTAAATCTTCGAAATAAACTGATTTGAAATAAGGAAGTCCTTAACGCCGACTTCTTTTATAAGATCAATATTATCCGAATCCGCAACTTCAGTTATCAACTGAGTCTTAATATCTTTTTTCGCGAGATTCTTGAAATAATGTCTGAAGCCGAGAAGCTGTGCAATAGTCTCCGAATCTCTGACTTCCGCATCGCCGCCGTCTCCTGACAGTAAGATTACGTTATCATAATTTTCGGGACGGAGATTTTCTATCACCTTAGAATCATGAATATCTGCCGCAATAAGATTCATCTTAATCGGTGAATGCTTCGCTTTTACTGCATCAAATTCTGACTTTATTTCGTCGGTTATCTCAGAAACCACAACGTCGATCATAGACCCTTCAACAAGGTAATTGCTGTATTCATCTATTATAATTGGAGTCTTAATGCTCCATCCGGCAATCAGCTGATTCTCAATATCCTTTTTCTGAGAAGCCGCAGGTTTTGCATTAACCGCAGGCACTTCAACTTTTTTCTTAAGATACTTGATTGTTGAATCATCTTCGGCAACAAGAATCGCTTCATCGCCTTCTTCAAGAATAGTCGATGGAAGCGGATTCAGGCATACCGTACCGTCTTTTTTGCGGATACCGAGAACGGAACACACGCTGAAATGAAAAAGCAGATCGTGATATGTAATTCCGGAGAAGCCGCCTTCAGGTTGATAAAAATAGAATTCGCATCCGTCAAATCCGACAAGATTGTCATAAACCTGGGCAAGACCGGAGATTCTTGATGTCTGAACCATCAGTTTTGCCAATAATGAATGCTCATCAATAATCGTTACATTCGGAGATATATTTTTCGCAAGAGCACGTTTTGACTCAAGGTGAATTTCCGCAGCAATTGGAGGAATATTATCCTCGCCGGTGCATGCAACAACTGCCATGATCGTTTTAAGTACACGTGAATCGGCAAGTTCTTTGGAATGACTGTCGTCATCAACCTGCGCATCGTTTAGAATAATAACCGATCTGGCATATTTAACCGCCATTCGGTCAAGAGTGCTTATACTTGAAGTCGATCCGGATCGCGTTACAAGTTTTGTTGTCTTTCTTTCTGTTAAACGCTCGCGGAAAAAATCATCCATTTCATCTTTTTCTCTTGCAGAGAGAACCGCTACAGTAGCCGAACGCTCAGACTCGTTTGCAATGACAAGCTCCCTGATTATTTCAAGAACTCTGTCGCCGAAACCTAGAATCAGAGTGTGATTTTTTTCAATTATGGCACTTTTACCTTTTTTAAGCTCATCAAGCTTTGACTCAAACTGACTTGTAATAAAAGCGACCAAACTCGAGAACAAAATCAATCCGACAAATATTGTAAGAACACCAACGCCTTTATTAAAAACACCATAGTCCGTATCTTCGCCGAGACATCCGGCATCTGCAATCTGAAGAAATGAACGCCATGCCTGCGCCCAGAATGAATCGAAACCGTTATCAGGCGAAAGCGAGTTTACCAGAAATCTTACTGCAGCCATGAGAAGAAAAGACAAAAAGAAAACCAGCATAAGTGCGGAAAAAACCGAAAGTCCGCCTTTTGACATAAAATTGTCAAATGAGTATTTCAGCTTCGCGAAAAATCCTCTTCGGGACGCGCTCATAAGTCACCTCTAAAATTTATTATATCGTTCTATTATTTTAAAGGCATAAATTTTCAAGAACTTTTCAATTTATGTTAAATTAATCATAAAGGGCAAAAAAGCTGTTTTTGCCCTTTATTCGGTTTCAGAGGCTATTAGCAGAAAGTTTTCAGATAATTTCACCGTCGAGAGAAATAACATATTCTCTTATAGCCATTGTGCGCCCTGCTTTTTCAAGAGCCTTTTCTATATAATAGTTTATTCCGCCGCAGCACGGAACCTGCATACGCACAGCAGTAATGGATTTGATGTCATTGTTCTTTATGATAGAAGCAAGCTTCTCAAGGTATTCTTCCTGATACGGATCAAGCTTCGGACATAATATAACCAGAATTTTATCCTTAAGGAATCTGGAGTGAAAATTGCTGTAGGCAAAAGGAACGCAGTCTGCGGCAATGACAAGATCGGCATTCTTGAAAAAAGGTGCGTTCGGATTCAAAAGCTTAAGCTGAACAGGCCATTGTCTAAGCTCTGAAGAAGCCGAAACGGTTGTCTGCGAAGGAGCTGTCTCACCGCGTCTGTCGCGCATCATTGATCCCGGACAGCATGGTTTTTCTTCACTTGAGATATCCGGAACTGCAATATGATTTTCATTAAGATATTCTACCGCCTCAGCAAGAAAATCATCCTGCGCATGATCCTTAAGGTGTTTCAAGTGCGCCTTTATTACGCCGGCACCCTGTTTGACCACGTTTTCCATTACAAGTTTTTCATTATACGCTTCGGCTTCTCTTTCTTCTATTTCTATGGCTCCCTGCGGACATTGTTTTATGCAAGCACCCAAACCGTCACAGAATAAATCGCTCACCAGCGCCGCTTTTCCGTCAATCAGCTGAATCGCTCCTTCTGGGCAATCGGGCACACAGACTCCGCATCCATTGCATTTTTCCCTGTCGATTCTGATAATATTTCTTTTCATGTTTCCTCCGTATTCTGCTTGATTAAGTAATAACTGTTATAATTAAATATAACTGATTTTAAAAAAACGTAATTGATTCAGGTCAACATGAGCATAGAAAACGAACTAAAAAAAACAGAATTATTTTCAAGCCTATCTGGAATTTCAGCCTCGCGCATAGCAGGGGCTTGTTCCGTCAGAAAGATTAAATCAGGCGAATATGTGTTTCACGAGGGCGACGAAGGCGACTTTTTTTATCTAATGAAAAGCGGAAAAGCCCGTGTATTCAAAAACAGCCGCGACGGCAAGGAAGTCACGGTAAAGATAATTTCGCAGGATGAAATATTCGGAGAAGTGATAATCTTTGAAAGCCGCGCGTATCCGGC
>DAOMHE010000137.1:0-1819 GCA_035430785.1 Spirochaetota bacterium
CCGATAAGAGCGCAAATTACACCGCCGAGGGGATGGTGCATTTTTATACGTTCGCCGTTTTTCTTTGTTAATACCGCAATGGATATACCTGAAAATATTATAACAACAGCAAGTATATCCGTAGCAGATAAAATTTCATCAAGAACTATGTAACCTATAAAAGCAGAAATAACCGGAGCAAGGCTCATAATGAGCATGGAAATCCGCGAACCGATTATTTCAAAAGCCTTAAACAGAAAATAATCGCCGATAAAAAAACCGACAAAACCCGAAATCGAGAGCCACATCCATGAAGAAGCATTCACTCCAGTCGGAAACGGATCCCCATATGCAATAAATGAAAATACTGACAGATACAAAAATGCCATCAGGAGACGAAGGGGATTCAGCGCAAGCGAGCCGAATATTTTTGCAGCACGTTCAAACATCAATGCCGTAAATGTCCAAGACAGGGCAACTAAAAGCGATGCAGTTTCACCAGACATATATACTCCCTGAAAACTCTTTCTGCTTGCCATTATTCGGCGGAAGATAATAATTAGTAAAGTTTTTAAACTAGAGTTTTATAAAATAAAAGACTGACAACCGAAAGGAGAATAATGTCCGATAATTATTACTCACTAAAACCTGAAACAATTCTTAAAGCGGCTGAAAAGCTCAATTTGAATCCGACCGGACATATTCTTCAGCTCAATTCACTGGAAAACAGAGTTTATTCTCTTTATCTTGAAGATTCTTCACAGGTTGTAATAAAAATTTACCGACCGGGCAGATGGAATGAAAACCAGATTCTTGAAGAACATTCATTCCTGAAAGAACTTAAGGACGATGATATTCCCGTCTGTGCGCCGCTATCCTTTGACGGAAAGACTCTTCATATCATCGATGATTTTATTTACACGGTTTTCCCGAAAAACGGCGGACGGATTCCGGATGAATTTTCTGATGACGATTTGATGATGATAGGCCGGCTGATTGCACGTATTCACAATACCGGCAGACTAAAAAAAGCAGTTCACAGAATAAAAATATGCCCTGAGACTTTCGTACATGCTAATCTGGATTATATGGAACAAAAAAAGCTTCTGCCTCAAAGATATCTTTCTGTTTATCATAAGCTCGCAGACAAAATTACAACAGCATTCGATGAAGCTTCAAAAGACATTCCACTTCACAGAATCCACGGAGATTTTCACTGGGGCAATTTGCTGAAAAGAGACAGCAATTTTATCGTACTTGATTTTGATGATTTTGTTACAGGTCCGGCAGTGCAGGATATATGGATGCTTGCTCCGGCAAGCGATGCGGAAGGACAGCGCAAAAGAGAAGCTCTTCTTGAAGGTTACCGCGAATTTGCCGAATTTGACCGCTCATGGCTGAATCTTGCTCCTGTTCTCAAGGCTATGAGATTCATCAATTATGCCTGCTGGATAGGGAAAAGATACGATGATCCGGCTTTCAAAAATGCCTTTCCTCACTACGGAACCGATAACTACTGGGAAAGTGAGATTAAGGATATTGAAGCAATACTTCTTGAAAGCGGAATTGAACCTGAATCAAAAAGCGAACTTCTTGAAGATAAAGATTACTTTTTTGATATGTAATATCTTTTTCATCAACTTTAACACTAAAGCTTATATAATTTATTCCTTGCTATTTTTTAGACATCAACTATCAGTGGAAATACAATCTGCAGATGATTTTTTTTAAGCGGAGGAATCATGGCAAATATAAGCAATCCCCAGCTTTGCACTCTTGTCGATCACACTTCTCCTGAAGCAGTTTTTGAAGAAGTAAAGGAAATATTCTCTTACCATTA
>DAOMHE010000137.1:1919-6189 GCA_035430785.1 Spirochaetota bacterium
ACACTTCTCCTGAAGCAGTTTTTGAAGAAGTAAAGGAAATATTCTCTTACCATTATGACCTGAAAACTTTCCAAATCGTTGAACGTTCTTTTGAAATACTTAAATCTCTTTTTAAAGGTGAGTATGAAGGTTATCAGAAATGCAATACAGAGTATCATGATCTGAACCATACACTTGACGCCCTCCTAGCCTCCTCTCGCCTTATGGACGGATTTAATATATCTTCAGAAAATATCCTTTCAGAAGAAAGCGCTATAGCTCTTCTTTTAGCAGTAATTTATCACGATTCAGGCTATATTCAGAAATCGGATGATACTGACGGTACAGGTGCTAAATATACCAAAAATCACGTCGAAAGAAGCACTATTTTTGTGAATGAGAATAAAGAAAAAATCGGAATAACTGCTCTAATGTCAGATGTAGTATCTTCTTTGATAAGATGGACCGGGCTCAGAAGCGACATGCCGGGCGAATCCGTTATGGGAAAAGATTATACTGTCGCAGGCTCAATCATCGGTACAGCTGATCTGCTTGGACAGATGTCCGACCGTGCATATTTAGAAAAACTTCTTTTTCTTTATTACGAGTTCAAAGAAGCCGGTATCGAAGGCTTTAATACCGAATTTGATATATTAAGAAAAACTCTTTCTTTTTATTCAACTACTCAGGATAGACTGGATAGACAGCTCGGCAAGGTTTATGATTATGCTAAAGTTCATTTCAATAAGCGCTTCGGAATACCTTTCAATCTTTATATGGAAGCAATTGATAAACAGATGCAGTATCTGAAAAAAGTCATTGACGATGAAAGCGTAAATTTCAGACATAAGCTGAAAAGAATGGATATTGAAACCATCGAACAGCATTATCTTTACTGATTCCGCCTTTTATTTAAAAATCATAATCAAACTTAAATTTTAAACGATTAACTGAATTTACACATATGTAAATTCAGCTATTCATTAAATTTTCATTTTAAATACTTCTTTACTTTTTGGTATTATATGATATCCGAAGGAAAACACTAATTCCGGAGGTCGTGATGGTTAAGGAATATTCTTCAGGCGATATCAGAAATATCGCAATCGTTGGTCATGCAGGTACTGGAAAATCCACTTTGTTCGATTCTCTTCTTTTCAATGGCGGAAAAATTCAAAAAATAGGAAGTCATAATGATGACTCTCTTGTTTCCGATTTTGATATTGAAGAAAAGAAAAAAAAGATGTCAATCCACACGTCTCTCGGATTCATTGAAGTTGACGGAATTAAATTCAACATTGTCGACTGCCCCGGTCACGCAGATTTAGTAGGAGAAAGACGCGCAGCGATTCTTGCATGTCAGGCAGCAATAATCGTCGTAGATTCTGTTGACGGTGTTCAGGTCGGAACTGAAAAAGTCTGGCGTTTTCTTGATGAGGAGAAAATTCCGCGTATAATCTTTGTAAATAAAATGGATCAGGACAGAGCCTCATATTCGAAGATTATTGAAGAATTGAAAACCGAACTTCACGCAAATCTTGTTTCATTATGCATTCCCATAGGAGAGGGAAATTCTCTGAAAGGAGTTGTTGATATCATCAAAATGAAATCACTGATGCCGAAGGAAAACGGAAGCAGAGAAACAATTACAGGAGATATACCTTCAGAATATTCAGCCGCAGTAAATGAAGAACGCAAACACGGAGTTGAGATTGCCGCTGAAGGCGATGATGAATTGATAGAATTATTTCTCGAAGGAAAAGAATTTGACGAAGAACTTCTAAAACGCGGTATAAGAGAACAGATAATTGACAACAAACTCTTCCCTGCCATTTGCGGAAGCGCGATGAAGTCGATCGGTATTACAAGCCTTATAAGTTTAATCAAAAATTTCATGCCGTCTCCGGCAGAACAAGCAGAAACAAAGGCTCTGGATCTTTCAAAAAATGCTGAAGAAATAAGCATTAAAACCAGTCCGAAAGAAAAAACGTCGGCAGTTGTATGGAAAACATACATAGACCAGTATGCCGGGAAATTCAGCTTTGTCAGGGTAATATCCGGAGAGCTCCTGCCTGACAGTGAAGTTCTCAATACGGATTTTAATGAAATAGAACGAATCGGAAAAATCTATACAATGATCGGAAAAGACATTCATGAAGTACCGAAACTTTCAAGCGGTGATATCGGAGTGCTTCAGAAACTCGATAAAACAATTACAGCAAATACTCTTTGCGATCCTGCAAGACCGCTAAAAATACCTATGATAAAACTTCCGCGTCCGGTTTTCTCATATGCGATTAAAGCAAAGGATAAGAAAGACGAAGACAAACTTTCACAGATTCTTATTAAATATGACGAACAGTATCCGACTATAGAATATCTCTACAATCCCGAAACAAAGGAAAGTGTAATTTCAGGAATGGGACAGCTTCATGTAGATCTGACTCTCGAAGAAGTGAAAGATAAATATAAAATTGATTTTATCATTTCGCCGCCGCGCATTGCTTACAGAGAAACAATTACTAAACAGTCCGAAGCGCAATATAAGCATAAAAAACAAAGCGGCGGCCATGGACAATACGCTGAAGTATTCTTAAGAATTTCACCGATTGAACGCAGCAAGGGATTTGAATTTAAAGAATCTATTGTCGGCGGCGCTATACCTAAGCAATATATTCCAGGCGTTGAAAAAGGAATCCGGGAAGCCATGGAAAGCGGGGTTATTGCTAAATATCCCGTTGTAGACATAAAAGCAGAACTGTATGACGGTTCATTTCACGCAGTAGATTCGAGCGAACTTGCGTTTAAACTCGCCTCAGCAAGCGCATTAAAAATGGCGATGCAGATAGCAAATCCTGTTCTTCTTGAACCGGTTATGAATGTCAGGATTTATGTTGACAAACAATACATGGGTGATGTTATGAACGACATTACCGCCCGTCGCGGAAAAGTTCTTAAAATGGAAGGAAAGGACGAAAACAGGGATTCCGGAATAAATGTGATTTCGGCCCAGATTCCTTCAGCGGAACTTGTCAGATACAGCATAGACCTTACGACTTTAACACAGAATAAGGCAATGTTTGAAATGAGTTTTTCGCATTACGAACCCGTAACAGGAAAAATTGCCGAAAAGGTAATTGAAGAACGAAAGAAATTTTTGGAAGAATGATGCCTTTAAATATTCTCATAGCAGACTTCAACAAAGAAAATTATTATCCGCTTTCTCTCACGCGTCCCTTGTGGACGCTGAGAAGCGGATGCTTTGAACAAAACGAAAGATTCTTAAAACTTGCTGCAGACGAAAAACGAATTTCTTTTCTAGCTGCTGAGGAAATGTGTTCACTCTACAGCAATATCCAAACAACTTCAGCGATTCCCCTTGACGGTGATATTCTTATAATAAATTCACTTATGAATACTATCCCGGACATTTCAAGTTTAAATAAATCAGAAGTTTTTTACAGCAGAGATGTTCTCTCATATGCATATATAAAAAAAGAAGACTTAAACAAAATCTCAGCATCAAATGGATGCATTGAAGGATTAAACTGTTTTTCCGGAAATAATACTGATATCATTTTCCCGGTATATATCTGGGAAATCCCTCTGATGAACGGAGATATTATTAAAAATGATTTTGTTTTTTTCGGAAATAAATCCAATAGTAAAATCACAGTTTCAGGTTCCGAAAATTTGTTTTATTGTGCAGATTCTGCAGAAATAGAACCGTTCGTTTCGGTTTCAACAAATAAAGGCCCTGTAATAATTGACGAGAACGCACAGATTTCATCATTTTCCAGAATCGAAGGTCCGGCTTACATAGGCAAAAACACATGCATTTTCAGAGCTAATATAAGAGAAGGCTCATCATTCGGAGTTTCCTGCAGAATCGGCGGTGAAGTTGAAGATTCTGTATTCAATTCTTATTCCAACAAATACCATGACGGTTTTATCGGCCATGCATATGTTGGTTCATGGGTCAATCTGGGAGCCATGACAACCAACAGCGATTTAAAAAATGATTACACAAATGTAAAAGTCAATTTAGACGGGAAAATACATGAAAGCGGAAGCACGAAAGTCGGCGCAATTATAGGTGATTTTGTTAAAACTAGTATAGGAACTCTAATCAACACAGGGTCAGTAATAGGATCATGTTCAATGACTGTTTTCTCAGGCAGAATGACCCCTGATTTTATTCCTCCTTTTTCGCTGTTTATCAAAAATAAACTCCGCACTGTAAAATCATTTGATTCCGTCATTTCGACAATAAAAACACAGATGAACCGCA
>DAOMHE010000138.1:0-6156 GCA_035430785.1 Spirochaetota bacterium
CTTTTTCTAAACCATTTTTTATTTAATTAATTGCACTTCTCGATTGAAGTGGGGATTAGTTAACCTCTTAATATTTTCTTTATATGACTATGATTTTCCAGCGGGCTGTGATTATTTGCCCGTAATTTATTACATGAATTGTAATCAATATAGTTTATATTTCTTCGGAATCTACTTTATATTGATGTTTGAAATTCGTTTTTATGTTTTTTGTTCCAATTTGTTTCGACTTTGTAAATAATCATGTTTTGCAACAAAGAAAATGAAATTATAATTGAAATTAATATTTTTTTAAATCGGAAGTGGTCATCCGCAGTTATGTTCGTTTTCTTCCTGCGGCGGGAAGGGTAATTCGATGAGCCTCAAAAACGTGATGATCAGGTACAAGCTTTTTTTTGTTTCTGTAATGTTTACCATACCTATTGTACTTCTCCTATATTTTTTTGTTACAGAAAAAAATATCGCGATTCGTTTCGGAACAAAAGAGTTTTACGGCAATGAAATATTACGGACTGTAAGAGTTCTGATGGAAAACACTCTTCGTTATCATCGGGATATTCTTGATAATATTGACACTTCAGCATCAATTGACGGGATTAATTCTTCTCTATTGGATATTTATAATAAAAACAAATCTCTTTTTGAATCAGATCCTTATTCGGATATGATTCAAAAAAAACAGTTTGAAGACATGGAAGAATCATGGAAGAATATTTCTTCTTCCGGTTATGATGCTTATCATCAAAGTGTCAGAGATTACTGGTCTCGTATCGGAGATACATCAAATCTGATTCTTGATCCGGATCTTGACAGTTATTATTTGATGGATTTTACTTTGCTCCGTGTTCCTGAATCGCTGACTCTCCTTGATTCGGCATATAGCCTCATCAGCGGAATTGCTTCTGATAATCTTTCAGAAAAACAGAAAATAGATCTTACTGTTCTAAACGGGTTGATTGATTCTAATGTGGAAAATTCAAATAAAAGTTTTTTAGTATCATATGAAAATGATTCATCTGAAGGAAAAATAATTAAACCGAAACTCGAACCGCTCATAACAGAACGCAATCAGGTATTTTCAGAAATTTCAGCGTTTATTTCGAAATCGGTATCGACTGGAATTTTAAGCGCCAATGACCGTTCCAGTTTAAAGAAAAAAATCGAATCCGGATATTCAGCACAGTTCGCGCTTTATGATTCATCACTCGATATGCTTGATTTACTTCTCAAGGCAAGAGTCTCCCGTTTTGAAAAAAGCAAAATGATAACGCTTTCGGTTGTTTCTGTATTTATACTGATTTCACTTTTTTCCATCATATATCTTGTCAGATCGGTTAATAATTCAGTAAATGCTTCACGGGATATTGCTGAAAAACTTTCCGGCGGCGATTTGACTGTTGATTCTGGAATACGTATCGGTCGCGATGAACTCGGCCGTATAATAGAGGCTATGCTTTTTTTTGCGGCAAAGATTCGATCGGCAATTAAAGATGTTTTCCGGGCTTCCGAGAATCTCAAAAAATCTTCAAATGATCTTTCTATTATGATTGAAGAATTTCATGACGATGCAAAAGAACAGGCTGCATCGCTTGAAGAAATTTCAGCGACAATCGAAGAAATTCTGACTGGTATGGACTCTCTTTCTTTGAGTGCGGAAGATCAGCGTTCAAATATGCTTTCTCTTCATTCGAAAATGTCAGATCTTTCGGATACTGTCGGTGTGATGGATAATTCGGTTTCATCAACAAAATTTATTACAGATTCATTATCCGAGAAGACGCTTTCGGGCAAAAAGAGTCTCGAAAAAATTACAGATCGAATTTCCAAAATACACAACAGCTCATCTCAGATGAAGGGGGTAGTTGATATTATTAATGACATCTCTGAACAGATAAATCTTTTATCACTCAATGCGTCTATTGAAGCCGCGAGAGCGGGAGAATCCGGTAAAGGTTTTGCCGTTGTTGCCGAAGAAATTTCCAAACTTGCTGATCAAACCGCTTCAAGTATAAAAACCATATCGGATTTAATTTCTTTTAATGACAGGGAAATTAAAGGCGGACTTATTGAAATTGAAGAAAACAACAGATTATTCGGAGAAATAATATCCGGCATTCAGAGCATTGTGAAATCTATTGATTCCTTATCGGACAATCTTTTTGTTCAAAGATCAAAAAATACTGCGATATGGACAGAATATGAGGATGTTCAAAGCGAATACACTCTGATAAAAAATTCAATCGAGGAACTAAATAATACGTTTGAATCCGCAGTACAGTCAGTAAACATGCTCAATGACGTTCTTCAGCGTAATGCAGCGAAATATGAAATGCTGACCGGTCAGGCAGTTCTTTCCAGCGAAACCGCTGTTTCGCTGGCCGAAAGCGTCGCATTCTTCAAAACATAATTATAATAATAAATTCCCGGTATTACCGAATAGGCGCAGGAATCAAATTCATTGACTTGACATTTGAAGCATGGTGTCTTATTGGAAGTAATTCGGGGGTTTTATGAAAAAGAAAAATATTATTATATTTTATGCCTCGGTATTTGTTCTAATGTTTGTGCTTCGTTTCATTTACGGATATGCAAAATATTCGGATTCTTCTTATACGGTGTTTTCCGATAACGATGCTGTTATGGAATCTGTACGCAACTATGCGTCAGATAAAATCAAAGTTACAAAAGAGGGTCTGCCGCAGGGTTCACCTGCCAGTATCGACCAGAAATATGAAAAAATTGCGAATGTAAATTCTGTATCTTCAAAGTTTGAACAGGATGAGAAAAAGGTACGCGATTCAATAAAAAACTATAATGCAGTTATCCAGCTCGAGCAGAAAAACGGAAATCCCGGCAAGCGTGAGCTGAACCTCATTATCGGAGTTCAACCGGATAAATTCGAAACACTTTATGATGAAATTCTCAAAATCGGAAATATAACTTTCCGCAAAATAACCAAAACTGACAAGACGAATGATTTTCTCAAATTGAATGCTTCACAGACTTCTCTTGAAAAAATGCGTTCATCACTTCTTGAATTAAAAAACAAAAACGGAAATATTGACGAATTTATAAAGCTTCAGAACCGTATTCTTGAAGTTGAAAAAGAGCTTCAGACTCTGGGAGTTCAGCTTGGAAGCTATGATAATTTAAATGAATTCTGTACGGTAAAGTTTACCCTGAAAGAGAGCGGCAAAAAGGATATATCTTTTATTCAAAGGATTGTCGTTTCACTGGGATGGACAATAAAATACTATTTTGTATTTGTAATTTCAACATTTTTTGTTTTATTTTCTGCCGGTACTTTGATTTATATTAATAGCAGAATAAATTTTAAAAGATTTTTTAGAAAGTGATGTATTTTCAGGATTGCTTTCCTGAATAGTATTAAAAGACTCTTGACGGATATTTTCTGTGAGTTTTTATTTTGTTTAAAAGGGGGAAAAATGAAAAAAACATTCAGCATTTTGCTTTTTATTTTGTGTGCCGGCTGTGTTTCTAAGCCTGATACAATTGATGATTCGCTTTTGATTGAAAAAACACCGGAGCAGTCTAAAAAGATAGAGTCTCTTGAAGACAGTATTATCGAACAGAATAAGGTGCTTGAAAAATCAATTAATAATTTAAATATTTCTAAACAGGATCTCGTGAAGGAGAAGGGGGCTTTGTCAATTCTGGAGAAGGAAAAATCTCTGAACGAAGAAAAGCTGAAAGTTGCAAAAGCTTCTAAGGACGAGGATGCTGTTTCTTCTGCTCAGAATGAGCTCGCAATTACTGACTCAAAGATCAATAAACAGAAAGTGAAACTTGCATACTTCGATGCTTTGAATTCGCATAGAGATAATACCAATCGACTGGAATCCGCAAAGCTTAATGTTCTGGCAGCCGAGCTTAATTATGAAAAAGCGAAGATTGCAAGAGCTTATCAGGTTAAACAGCTTAAAAATAAAAATGATTCTGATGCTGACAAAAAGAAAGAAAAGTCATTTCTGGATAAATTCAAGAAAAATAAGGACGGTCTTATTGATGAAGAGGAATATAAAAAATATTTCGATTCTAAGAAAGATGATGTTCAGAACAGAACTGCTGATTTTAAAATATCTGAAGAAAAGATGAATAAAGCTAAAACAGCTTACGAAGATTCTGTTAAATAATAGTTTGTTTGTTAACTGCAAATTGACATGGGGGGATTCATGAAAAAAATGCTAATTGCTGCCGCTATTCTGATTCCGGTTTATGGATTTTCTTTGTTTAAGACGGATTCGGAGTACAATACACTATATAATCAGAAAGTTGCTCTGGAGCTTGAGATAAAGGCCTTAAAAAGACAGTTCGATAATCAAAGTGCCTCTCTTAACGGCAAAATTTCTTCTCTTCAAAATGAAATTGAATCATTGCAAAAAAAAATAGATTCACTTAATGATGAGATGCAGAAAAAAGATAAATCTGCTGACGAGAAATATCAGGCTCTATTAAAACAGAATGAAATACTGAAACAATCCGGAAGCGACAAGGAAAAGCAGCTTACTGAGGAGAATAAGAAAAATACCGACCAATATGAGGCAAAACTTGCAAAGCTTCTTGCCGAGCTTCATGATGAAAAGGAAAAAAATCTTCTGGCTGTAAGAGAAATTAAAGATGCCTATGAAAAGAAAATTTCTGCGTTAAACGAACAGGTTTCGGCGCTTAACAGAGATATGGCAGAAATAAAGGCTTTAAATAAGCAGCAGAAGGACGAACTTTCCAGGCTGGAAAATCAGGCTCTAGAACTAGAGAAACAGCTTCAGAATGAAATAGAAAAGGGCGAAATCCGTCTGAAAAGATATCATGATAAGCTCATTATAAATATTGACGATAAAATTTCCTTTGCTTCCGGTTCGGCTGATTTGAAACCTGAAATTCTTCCAGCATTGGATAAAATAAAAAAGATACTCTCGGACTATCCTGAATATCAGATAGTTGTGGAAGGGCATACTGATAATATTCCTATAAAGACGCAGAAATTCAGAAGTAACTGGCAGTTGTCGACAGAAAGAGCTCTTTCTGTTCTGGATTATCTTCTATCTAAAACAAAAATCGATCCGCGGCGTTTTTCTGCGGCCGGTTTTGCCGAACATAGTCCTATAATGCCGAATGATACGGCTGAAAACAGATCACTGAACAGGAGAGTTGATATTGTTGTTATACCGAGAGTTAAGGCAAAATAAAGTTCTTGAATTTTTAAGACCCAGCTGTCTTTTTGGACTCAAAGCTAATTTAAAGTAAAGAATCTGAGGTAAATATGAAAAAAAGAATTATTGCAGGAAACTGGAAAATGTATAAGACTTCTTCCGAAGCGAAAGATCTTGTTCATGGAATTTTGAACGGAATGAAGGAAATGAATCTTCCTGCTGACCGTGAAGTTCTGGTTTTTCCTCCGGTTATACACGTAAAAGAAGTTCACGAAATGGCTAAAGGATCTAAGCTTTCTGTCGGTGTTCAGAATATGTATTTTGAAGCAGAAGGAGCTTTTACCGGAGAAGTTTCTCCGAAAATGGTAAAAGATGCCGGAGCAAAATATATTCTTATCGGTCATTCGGAAAGAAGACATATTTTTAAAGAATCTGATGAGCTTTTGAATAAAAAAGTTAAAGCTGCTTATGAAAATGATCTTATCCCGATGCTTTGCATCGGCGAGCTTCTTGAAGAATACGAAGCAGGTAAAACTAATGAAGTTTGTAAAAAACAGCTTGTTGAAGGGTTGAAAGATATAACTTCAGATCAGGCTAAGAAATTAACAGTTGCATATGAGCCGGTCTGGGCAATCGGAACCGGAAAGGTAGCTACACCGGAAATAGCTGAATCTGTTCAGAAATATGTCCGTTCAGTACTTGCGGAAATGTTCGGTAAGGATATTGCAGATCTTATTCCTATCCTTTACGGCGGATCTGCAAAACCTGAGAATGCAGCGGGTCTTCTTTCACAGCCGAACGTTGACGGCTTGCTTATCGGCGGTGCTTGTCTTAAGGCTGATTCTTTTCTGGCTATTGCCAAACTATAATTGAGGTATCCCAATGGGTGTTTTAGCGACTATTCTGACTGTTTTCTTTGTTATTCTTTGTTTCTTTCTAGTAATTCTTGTTCTGCTTCAGTCGGATAAGAGTTCCGGAATGGGAC
>DAOMHE010000139.1:0-6131 GCA_035430785.1 Spirochaetota bacterium
TAATAAACATACGATGTTTGTTCTTGACACATGCCCGTTGAATTCGGATTACAAAAAAGTGATAATATGTTCTGAAAAAAATTTCCCATCGGAGTTTTCGCGTCTGAGAATAAGCGGGGAACGCTTTCTTTTTATAATAGATTATGAAATGAGAAACTTTATACTGTGTCCGGTAGCAGAATGCGCTTCGAACGGTATTTTTTACAGTATCCATGGTGAATCGAATTCGTTATTTTCTGGTGGGAAAATAGAGTCTATTAAAAAGATTTATTCGCCTGATTATCGTGAATACGTAGCTGCTTTTGATAAAGTGATGTCTAATATTGTTTCGGGGAATACATATCTGTTAAATCTGACATTTAGATCCGAAATCTATTCGGCGTACTCACTGAGTGATGTTTTTGCTTCAGCAACTGCTCCGTACAAACTTTTATTCGGTGATGAATTTGCAGTTTTTTCGCCTGAAATATTTATTAAAGTTATAGGAAAAGAGATAAAGACATTTCCGATGAAGGGAACTATTTCTTCTGAACACTCTGATTCTCTTGATTTGCTCTTGAATGATGAAAAAGAAATGGCAGAACATTTAACTGTAGTGGATTTGCTGCGAAATGATATGGGGATAATTTGCGAAACAGTAAGTGTTGAAAGATATCGTTATGCGGAAAAAATATTTTTTAACGAAGGCGGTATTTATCAAACCAGCTCGGAAATTAAAGGTATTCTTAATGATGAGTTTTTTAATGATTATGGAAAACTTTTGCTGAAACTGCTTCCGGCAGGTTCTGTAACAGGTGCCCCGAAAAAAGAAACTATTGCTATAATCAAAGACGCGGAAAATTATAACCGCGGTTTTTATACCGGCGTATTCGGTATATGTGAAGGGGATTATCTTGACAGCTGTGTCATGATCCGCTTTATAGAAAAAGAAAAGAATAAACTATATTTTAAAAGCGGCGGCGGGATTACCGTTTACAGTAATCCCGAAAAAGAATATGAAGAACTTATCAGAAAAATATCCATTCCGGTTCATAGAGACTGTCAGAATTGAAAATGGAACTTTGTGCAATTGTGATTTGCATGATGAAAGGATAATGCAAACATTCCTGAAGTATTTTCCGCATAAGACTCCTTTTACTCTTATGGATATACAACCGGATTATTGCCATGGAATTGGTAGATGTAAACTGAGAATTCTTTATTCGGAAAATGATATTGATCACTCGGTTTCAGAATATAAACCAAAAAAAATCCGTTCTGCAGCAGTGGTTGAATGCAATGATGCAGAATACTCTTTTAAACATGAAGATCGTTCGCTATTTTCTTCCATTATAAATAATAATTATGATGAGATTATTATATTGAAAAACGGTTTTGTTACTGATTCAACTTTTTCCAATCTTGCTTTTTATGATTCCGGAAAATGGTTCACGCCGGAGACATTTCTTCTTAACGGCACCATGCGGCAGAGTCTGCTGGCTGATAATATTATTCATGAAAAGAGAATAGCGGCAGAAGATATCCGAAATTTCGAAAAAATATCCTTTATAAATTCAATGCTTGATCTTGGAGAAAGCTGTCTTTCTACGGATGAAATAGTGTTAAATTATTAGATCGGCTATTCGAGTTTAATTGTTGTCCGTGTGTGTAATGTTCGTGTCTTTTTAACAAATTCAGATTGAATTTGGTAGAAAATTGGATAGTTATCCACTTTTAAAATAAAAGTTGAAAACCATAGCTGATTTTCATTCGGTTTTGATAAATACTCTTCAAGCCACTCGTTAAGCATCAGGGAAACTGACAGTTTATTTGTTTTTCTTAGTTCTATACATGCCTCATATAATTCGGGATCAATTGAAAAGTGGATAACTATGTATTTTTTCCCGCGATTCTGGTATTTTACATTAGTAAAAGTTTTTAAACGGTTTTCTGAAATCCGGTAATTAACCATGCTTCTTAGTGCAGTATGAATTAACTTGGACTGTTTGATTTTCCTTTTGCGGCAAGCCGATTCGATAATTGCAAAATGTTTTTTCTCTATAAGAGCAGTTGTTCTTAAGTTTGTCATGGTTGCCCCATGAGTAATAACGTAATTTTAAAAATAAATTATCGCGATTGAGAATAATTTTTTAATTAGTAACTTTAATTAAAGATTTTATAATGGCTAAAATTTTAACAGTTATAATAATGCTGATTGAGTCATATTGTTTTAAAAAACTTGACATTTTTCGCGAATAATTTATTATGTACTTCGTTGGTTCCCAGCGCCTCAAGTAATCAAAAAAATGGAGTTTGTGTATTTTTCGTAATAATCCCGTGTTCCGGCATTCCGCCATTTTTCCGCATATTCCCTATAAAGGCGTTAATTGAAATAATACATTCATCTTATAAAAGGTATATATGAGTACAGAAAACGAACTCGAAAAAAACGAAACTATTCAGGAATCATCGCAAGCGGAAGAAACTGCTGCAGAAGAGGTTACTACCGAGCGCAAACCACGAAGGCATTCTCGCAATTATAACAATGGAAATAACGGAAACAACGCTCCCGCAGCTCCGCAGGCTCCAGCACAACAGCCGAGTACAGCAGTAGAGAAGCTCGATTTGGCGGAACTGAAGAAACGCACCATCAACGAGTTGCTTTCTCTTGCAAGAGGCATGGGAGTTGAAGGAATTTCCGGGCTGAAAAAACAGGATCTGATTTTTCAGATTTTGAGAAGTCAGACTGAAAAAAACGGAAATATTTTTTCTTCGGGTGTTCTTGAAATTCTGCCGGAAGGTTTCGGGTTTTTACGTTCACAAAACTACAATTACCTTCCAGGTCCGGACGATATATATGTTTCTCCTTCTCAGATTCGTCTTTTTGGTCTAAGAACAGGGGATTATGTAACCGGCCAGATCCGTCCGCCGAAGGATGGAGAAAGGTTTTACGCATTACTCCGTATTGAAGCAGTAAATTATGATAATCCTGAAAAACTTCAGAAACGTATTCTTTTCGATAACCTTACGCCGATATATCCTAATAAACGTATAAATCTTGAAACAACCAGTGAAAATATAGATACAAGAATAATCAATATTATGACTCCGCTCGGGAAAGGTCAGCGTGCGCTTATCGTAGCTCCGCCGAGAACGGGGAAAACCATTCTGCTCCAGAAAATTGCAAACGCAATCACAACCAATCATCCTGAAGTTTTTCTTATCGTACTTCTGATTGACGAACGTCCGGAGGAAGTAACCGATATGCAGCGTTCCGTTCAGGGAGAAGTCGTTGCATCTACATTCGATGAGCCTGCTCAGCGTCACGTTCAGGTTTCCGAAATGGTTATTGAAAAAGCAAAAAGACTTGTTGAACATGGAAAAGATGTTGTCATTCTTCTTGATTCGATTACGCGACTTGCGCGTGCATATAACCAGGTTGTTCCTACCTCAGGAAAAATCCTTTCGGGAGGTGTCGATTCAAACGCACTTCATAAGCCGAAGAGATTTTTCGGTGCTGCTAGAAACATCGAGCAGGGCGGGTCTCTGACTATTATCGCTACTGCTCTTGTTGAAACTGGAAGCCGAATGGACGAGGTAATTTTCGAGGAATTTAAAGGTACAGGAAACGCAGAATTACATCTTGACAGAAAACTGGCCGAAAGAAGAATATACCCTGCGCTTGATGTCAACAAGGCAGGAACCCGCCGTGAGGAGCTTCTTCTCGAGGAAGAAGAGCTTCAGAAGCTCTGGGTGCTCAGAAAATTCATTTCCACTATGAGCCCGAGCGAGGTCATGGAGCTGTTAATTGACAAAATGAAAGCAACAAGAAGCAACAGAGCCTTTTTTAAGGCAATGAATTCTTAAGAAAATATAAGGAGAAAATATATGAAAGACGGAATCCATCCTGAATACCACGAAACCGTAATCAAATGCGCTTGCGGAAATGAAGTTAAAACGCGTTCTACACTTAAAGATGTTAAGGTGGAAATTTGTTCTGCTTGTCATCCTTTCTATACAAAGGAGCAGAGACTTGTTACAACTACTGGTCGTGTGGAAAAATTCAAAAAGAAATACAACATCAAATAAGAATCTTAACGCCGCTTATGCGGCGTTTTTTATATGTTCGGTCATTATATGATCATTTTATAGGCTTTAATAGCTTTTTTGTTTTTCCTATCTTCGACTATTCCATCACTTTATGCTTGCAAAATTAAATGACCGGGATTGACTTTTGATATGCAGAATCCTTTAACAGTTTATGAGTTATCACAGCGGATAAAAACCTGTGTGGATAACAATCCGCTTTTATCCAACGTCTGGGTTAAGGGCGAAATTACCGGTATAACATATCATTCTTCGGGAAATATATATTTTACTCTCAAAGACAAAGATAGCCTGATCAGTGCGGCTTTTTTCCGCTATATGAATTCCAAACTTAAATTTAAACTAAATGAAGGCCAGAGCATCATCGCGCTCGGAAGCGTCGTCATCTATGACAAGCGCGGAAGCTATCAGCTTAAAGTTGCAGACATCATGCTTGAAGGTGTCGGTGAAATTCAGCTTATGCTTGATGAACTGAAAAAGAAACTCGCGAAGGAAGGTCTTTTTGACGCATCGAAAAAACGTCCTTTTCCGTTTCTTCCGAAACGTATCGGAATTGTGACTTCACCGACCGGCGCCGCTTTGCGCGATATTTTAAAGGTTGCGCTAAGAAGATATCCCAATCTTGAAATAATTTTGGCACCTGCGAAGGTGCAGGGAAGCGATTCTCCTAAGAGCATCATCAAGGCTATAAGGGAGCTCAACCGCGAGAAATGGAATGTTGATCTCATAATCGCCGGACGCGGCGGAGGTTCTGTCGAGGATCTTCTTCCTTTTAGCGATGAAGGCGTTGTGCGAGCATTTGCCGAATCGCGCGTTCCGATAATTTCAGCAGTCGGGCATCAGATAGATCATCCGATTTCTGATGAGGCGGCGGATTATGCAGCTCCTACTCCGTCCGCTGCTGCCGAATTTGCGGTTCAGGATAAATCTCAGCTTTCGGCATCAGTACTGCAATTTTCACGCCGGATGGATTATGCTCTGCGGAAAATTATATCTTCTGCTGACGGCCGTCTCGTTAATGTTGAAACTAAAAAAATATTTACAGAGCCGAAAGCCGCATTTGAGTTTAAGGAGTACGAACTTGACCGCATCAGCGAATCTCTTCATTTTGCACTAAATGAAAAGTTAAGGGATTCCTCTGCGCGTTTGGATAAATGTTCTCGTTTTGAAAAAGATATGATTCTGATTACGCGCTCAAAAGAAATGCTCTTTGCTAAAGGTGCGGAACTTCTTGAAAAGCTTTCACCGCTTTCGACGATTGCGCGCGGTTATTCTGTTCCACTCGATTCGGCCGGAAGAATAATAAACTCAGTTGACAAAGCGAAGCAGGGAGAAAATATCAAACTGCTTCTTTCGGACGGTTCTCTCGGATGCTTTGTAAATTCCGTAAATAAAGGAGATGTTCTTGGAAAAGAAAAAGAAAAAAACTGAAGAAACAAAAACTTTTGAATCCGCGCTGGAAGAACTTGAAGATATCGCATCCGAACTCGAAACAGGGGATCTCGGACTCGATGAGGCGCTTGGAAAGTATGAGAAAGGCGTTCAGCTTTCACGCTTCTGCCGCAAGAAACTGGATGAAGCCGCCAGAAAAATTGATATTCTGCAGAAGCAGGGTGATGAAATAATTTCAAAACCTGTGAAGCTTAAGGATGATGAAGGCGAAATAGAAGAAGGCGAGGATGTGCAGGGGGAATTGCTTTGAAAAAAATATTTGCTGTATGTTTTCTGTTTTTATTGGCATCATGTTCAAAAAAAGATCCGGTCGTTTTTTGCGAGGGAACGGATACAGAAGGAAAACCTGTAAAAATAGGAAAGGTTTTCACGACAGGGATGATAACGGTTTACGGTAAATTTTCATCTGCTTTCGGAACGGAAAATGTAACCATTAAACTTTATGATACCGAAGACGGCGACATACTGCCGGAAGAAACGCAGTCTGTCAAGGTTGATCCTTTGGCGAAAACCGTGCGCACGGATTTTTTAATAATTAATGAAAGTTCGTATAAGGCGGTTGTTGAGGGAAAGGATGGTAGTGTTCTTGGTGA
>DAOMHE010000140.1:0-6043 GCA_035430785.1 Spirochaetota bacterium
TACAACATCTGAGATCTATAAAATAAATATAGATGGATCTAACCAAAAAAAACTTACTTCAAGCAATGGTTTTTGTCATTCTCCCTGCGTCAAATGGAAACCTAAATAATATTCTAATCCATTTAATCGAAACGAATCTGCTTTTACTTCTTCGATGATTTGGAATATATTTTCTCAAATTCACCAGAAAATATCGAGGCTATATCAAAGCTTCCGATTACGGCAATATTTTCATCATTCTTTGCAGATGCTGCTTTTGTAAAATTATAAGAACCCGTTATAACGCGTTTACCGTCGATTATGAAAACCTTGTTATGCATCACGCCGAGTCCCTTACGTATTCTTATATCCGCGCCTTCTAATACAAGTTTCACATACTGGCTTCCCGTTCCGTTTGCTCCGCTTCCGTCATAGACACCTCTTACCTTTACCCCGCTTTTCATTTTTTTTATTATCGCATCGGCAATAGGCGCTGAAGTAAATGAAAACGCGAGAAAGTCTATGCTGACATCAGCCTTTTCAATCATTTTAACTATTATGCGTTCGACATCATCTTCCGGCGAAAAGAAAATATTGAGATCGGTGTTTCCGATTTTGTCATAATATTTGTCCTTGCCTTTTATTCCAAGTATGGTACTGTCTTTTCTGTTTCCGAAGATTCCGTCAGAAAACATCTCTTCAAATTCTTCAGTATAAACTTTGGCAAGATTATCGGATTCGAAAACTATCGCGTTGTTGTTATTTTTAAAAGTGCAATTATCAGTAAAATTATAAGAACCCGTCCATATGCGTTTCGAATCCGAAACGGCAAATTTGTTGTGCATAAACGGCTTGCGCTTGTCGGAAACAATTTCAATTCCTTCTGATGCGAGCTTTTTGACAGCTGAAGTTCCCAGATTGTCATAATCAGTTACGATTCGAACTATAACGCCTTTTTTTCTGGCTGAGATAAGCGCATCAGCAACGCGCATATTATCGAGATCGAACACCGCAACATCAATCGTCTTTTCACTCGCTTTTATGAATGAACAGAGTTCATTTAATATAACCGATTCTTTTTGTCCGGGTGTCGTAAAATAAACATTTATGTCAGATGAAAAAAGTGCGGTTGAAATTACTACCGATAATAATAAAACGAATGCCCTCATTTAGAAATTTCCTCTCTGCGGTCAATTATCATCTGTTCAATTTCATCCATCTTTTCGTCAGTTCCGTTTTCATCATAAACACTTCGGGCCTTGGCAAGAAGCGTCTTGTACGAAGACAATGCCTGTGAGTTTTCTGCTGTCGAAATGCGCCGCTGAACTTCTTCAAGATTCTTGTCAACAACGCTCGCATAAAACGCAAAGTCATTCTCAAGGTCTGCGAGCTGGTTTTTTATCTTCGAAAGTTCATCGCTTGAATTTTTAAGCATTGTGCGGATGAATGTCAGAATATACCCGGCATCGACGCTCGAAAGATCAAAATCGAGAAGAAGCTGCTTCACTCTCGCCACTGCCGAATTTCTAAGATGTATCCGCGCCAAAAAAACCGGGTTCTGCGAAAGCATGTTGAGATTTATGTCGGAAAATTCATCAGCAAGACGCCGCTTGTCTTCCGGATTTTCTTCAACCTCAATTTTTTGTGTCTCATCCATTATATTGATAATCACAGCCGAAGGACACCGGTTTTTTGCGACCACCAGATCATTTTCGGGCACATTATTATCGATTACGATATAATCAGGTTTTAATCCCGAATCAATTTCTTTTACCAGTGTGATGAGCTGTTCATGAAAAACCGCCTTCACAGGCATAATATCAATTTCTTCATCCGTATCAATCATCAGATAACGGTTTTCGTCCTGACCGTAGACGGTATAAGGAATGATAATCTTTCCGCGCGACACCTTATATAAATTATATTCTCCGAGCGCACGCGATTTTACCGAAAAATCATTTCCGAAAAACGCAACAACCGGGATACGGTGAACAACCTGAGCAGACTGCCTGTCAGAATAAACAGATGAACCCTTCTGGTCAAATACCAGAAAATTGAGCTTTTTCTGAACTATTTTCAGGGTAAAACCCTTGGGAGTCCTTTCTTCAAGATAATTGACTATCAACACCGTCCTCCGTTTTCATAATTACTCTTTTATCCTTTCAAGTCAAACGATTTTGACATAGTTATGCGTCAAAAAACCTTCTCATCGATAAAAATCTTGACAGTCAGCATATTTAAGTTAAGTAAATATGATTCATTCTAACTGGAGAAAATAATGCTGATTAATATATCCCGAAAAAGATTCATAACGCCGAAATCAATATCAGCGTCATCGTGCGACCCGGCTTATTCATCGTCAATTAAAACAGGAAAATGGAAATCGGCATCACTTTCAAAACCCGAAAACGAATTTCTCCTTTTTGAATTCGAATCCGAACTTTTTTTCAGCTATATTGAAATAAGTTCAAACCCCGCCAGAAAGGGAGCTTTTCCTGAAGATTTCAGAATAGACGTAAGCTCAGACGGAAAAGAATGGTCAGTGCTTCACAGTGAAACATCATACGTTTCGCAATCGGATGTTTTTGCGGTAAACCTGCCGCTTGTCAGCGCCCGTTTCGCGAGAATTTTTATAACAAAATGCCGTCAGACTGATTCTAGTTTTTTTGCCGAATTCGAACGTGTTCTATTCGGAATTTCAGGCATCAGCCATTCAGGCGGATGCAAAGATCTTTCTCACGAAAGAAGAAAAGAATTTCTTTTTGACGGTAAAGCAGATACCTTTTTTGAATCCGAACATTTTCAGTCAGCCGAAAAAATTCTTATGACATTTGATCTCGGGTTTTGTTATCCGCTCTCTGCAATATCATTAAAAGCTCCGGAAACAACTGCCGCAGGTTTTCCTTCAGACTTTTCAATTGAAGTAAGCCCTGACAAAAAACTGTTCACATATGCCTGCGGACAGAAACATTTCTCAGCAGAAGCCGGCGGAAGTTATTCATTTTCTTTCGACACATTAAACGCAAGATATATCAGATTCGAAACGGAAGCAGTCAGTCTCGGTGATAAAGATTTCGCTATAAGAATTGCCGGGATGGATTTTTTCGCGTCTCCAATGGAAAGAACGCATTCTCATGCAGGCCTCACTCCTCCTTACGCTTCAGTTTTTCTGCCTGGTGTTGTAAGAATGGCAAAAGACGGAGAAGTATCTGACTCCGCAGTTGTAAGATCAGATGACCGACGCCTCAAAGACGCTTCTAATCTTTTCAAGGGTATAGTGATCTTCGCCAATAATGGTGAATCAAAAGAATTTACCGCAGTTCAGGCAAGCGACAACAGATTAAAACCCGCGACAGAATCATCTAACGGGACCGTGCGTCTTGCTTATGACAGGGAACAGAATCCGAAATGCGCAGTTCAAGGTTCAGACTCAAGACTTAGAGAAGCGACAGAACAGAGTTTCGGTATTGTGAGAATATGCCCCGACGGAGAGGCTGCAAACCTCGGTGTAGTAAGAGGCAACGATAAAAGACTTAAACTCGCTACTGAAAAAACATACGGTATAACAAGACTTGCCGAAGACGGATCAAGCGAACGCGGTTTTGCCGTACAGGGAAATGATAAGAGACTTAAAGACGCTTCAGTCTTTGCAAAAGGTATAGTTCAATTCGCTGCTAACGGCGCAAGCGAAGCAGACAGGGTTGTTTCAGCTGACGACAGAAGACTTAAAGACGCTACCACTAAATCCAAGGGAATCGTGATGCTTTCGGAAGACGGAGCTAGCGAACCCGAAACAGTTGTTCAGGCCAACGACTCAAGACTCAAACCGGCAACAACTGCATCAAAAGGAATAGTAGAACTTGCAGAGAACGGTGAAACAAAACCGGGAACGGCTGTTCAGTCTGATGACAAACGGTTACTTGATGCTTCCGAAAAGAATAAAGGTATAATGATTTTTGCTTCCGACGGCGAAAGCTCTCAAATGAAAGCCGTTCAGGGATCTGACAAAAGACTCAAAGACGCGACCACTCTTTCAAAGGGAATAGTTGAGCTTGCTGAAGACGGTGAAGATTCTCCGAATGTAGCAGTCCAGGGAAATGATAAAAGAATCAAGGATGCAACTATATTATCCAAAGGAATTATGCGCTTCGCTGATGACGGTGAAGTTTCTGCAATGGCAGCGCTTCAGTCAAGCGACCGTAGACTCCGCGACGCAAATGAAAAAGAAAAAGGTATTCTCCGCTTTTCTGCAAACGGCGAATCAGCTCCTCTTTCGGCAGTTCAGTCAAATGATGACAGACTTAAACCTGCCGCAGTCGGAAGAAAAGGTATATCCGCTCTTTGTCCTGACGGAGAAGAGACTCCGGGAACAGTTGTTCAGGGAAATGATAAGAGACTGCGTCATGCCGATAATTTAAACCACGGTATCGTCCGCTTTGCGTCAAATGGCGAAACTGCATCTTTTGCCGCAGTTCAGTCAAATGATGACAGACTCAGAACAGCAACAACTCTCAACAAGGGCATTGTCGAACTCGCTGAAGACGGTGAAGACGCACCTAATGTCGCAATTCAGGGAAATGATAAGCGCTTAAAAAAAGCTGACACTGAAAATTACGGAATAATGCGCTTTGCCGAAGACGGTGAAAGCAAAAAACTTCATGCGGTTCAATCAGACGATAAACGTCTTTCGGACAAACGCCACCCTCTTCCGCATGACCATGACTACGCATCTAAACTGCACGAATTTAATTCCCATAGCGGAACTATTTCAATTAAAGCTGACAGAGCAGAGAAATATACCGGAATCACGCCTCCTCCGGAGTCTTCTTCGGTTATCTATGCTGAAAATTCTTCTGCAGAATCATCGGCAAGCGCAATAACCGGAGTAGCCGGAAAAAATATTTCAGGAAAAAGCTCTTACGGAGTTACAGGTCACAGCCAGTTCATCGGTGTACGCGGACAGTCTTCCGGAAATAATAACGAAAAAGGATGCGGAGTTCTCGGCGTATCAAGATTCGGTGCCGGCGGAGTTTTCTCAAGCGAACATGATTTCGCTCTGGTTGCAGACGGTTTCGGAACTATTGATACCTATGATTCTTCACTGAAATTAAAAGGCGAAGGAAAAGCTTTTCACGCGAAAGGCAAATCCGAATTCAGCGGTCAGATTAAAATAAATTCTGTTGATGCAGAAAATGAAGCTCCTTCAAATATAACAGAAATGCATAAGGTCGATCAGGAAGAATTTGTCTCTGCCGGTGACATTCTTGTAATTTCTGAAAACGGCGGCTCTCTTGCAAAATCGCATCTTCCTTATAATAAATCAGTAGTCGGAGTTGTTTCCGGAAATCCTTCAGTTATAATGAATGATTCCGGAGAAAAAACTTCAAAATATCCCGTTGCCCTTTATGGAACTGTTTTAGTAAAAATTGATGCAAGAAACTCACCGGTAAAACCGGGAGATTTTATCGTTACATCACCTACTCCCGGATGCGGAATGAAGGGAACTGTTGATTCATTTGAAAAAACAGGAAGTGTCATAGGCAAGGCTCTTACCGGACTTGAAAGCGGAGTCGGAACAATAAAAATGATTATTGCCCGTTTCTGATAATATAATTACAGCGCTATTCTGACGATTTTCCCTTCAGAATTAGTGACAGTTGTTTTGTAGACAAGATTCTTAAATGTAAGCATCTTGTTTGCAAAATCAGCGGCATCCTGCTTTCTCACCCATAGAGTCATTGATTCGTTTCTTCCGCCTGATTTCCATTTCATACCTATTACAATGCCCTTTACTGCTTTTTCGCTCATGACATCTTCAAGCAGTCCGTAAAAAGAAAGAATATTCTCATAATACCGCTGAATCATAAGCCTGGCGTTATCCTCATAAGAATTCACAGACGATGCGATGCCGGAATCCGGATAAAAATCAAAACCAAAGTACAGATCTTCTCTGTCCGAAAGCTTTTTATCAAAATAAAATCCTACGGATTTCTCGGATAGTTCAAGTTTATGATCGACAACGGCGTATTTTGAAAATCCTTTTAGAACTTTAATATATTTAGTA
>DAOMHE010000141.1:0-6026 GCA_035430785.1 Spirochaetota bacterium
ATGACGGCGTGATGTGGTTTTTTCCGCATTATGAAACCGCCACTTATCTCGGCGGAGTAAAGAGCCTTATTCTGGTACCTGATTTTTTAAGTGCAAAGGATTTCAGAATGTTTACCAAGATGCCTACATCTGCTTCATGGAGAGTTCTGATACATGAGGTTTTTCATAATTTCGGATACTTCTGCAAAATTGATAATGGACATACTTTTGCGGAAGCCAATAAATCTAAGTGGCCTTTATGGTATGCTCAACTCGTCAAAGAAAATAACGGAAAGACCGGAGAGCTCTTCTGGTACGAAGGCCTGATTTCGCGCAGGGATAATTCTGATAATTTTGCTGAAGTTAAAAAAGCGAAAGAATCATATCTGCCTCAGCAAGATGTTTTTAAAAAAGCATTAGTTTATTCTTCAAAAACTTCAGATGATGCATGTACTTACGCACGCGAAATTTTGTCAAACGCGGATAAAGTACAGAATGATTTGAAGAAACAGACTGAGCTTATAAAATCAGCGATAGATAAGGCTCCATTGATGCCGCTTCCTCTTTTTAAATACGTTTATGCCGTGCAGTGGCGTGAGAAAAATTATGAAAAATCAATTCCGTATTACGAAAAATATCTCGAACTTTTTTCAGGTTTTGACGATTCTGACTCGGCACTCATTTATTTAGTAGGTTGGTACACATCGAAGAATCCTGAGCGCGCACTTTTCCTTCTTGATAAGTATGGACAAAATCCATCGAACGAAAAGGTTCGCAATGAACTCAATGAACGGCGCATAAAACTTTTGAAGATTAATAAAAAAAATGAAAAATAAATAAAATATCGATTTCTATGTATATGATGATGAATTGATAGTAAAGCTTTAATTTGCGTGATTAGAAATATATTGGAGTAAACATGAAAAAATTCGGAATAATATTAGGCGGATTTCTTCTTTCATTATCAGGCGGTGCTGCATATTCGTGGGGTGTATTTACAGTTCCGCTCATGGAACTTTTTGAATGGAATAAGTTTGAAGCCAATATTTCTTTTACCGTCTTTATGCTGGTGTTTGCCGTTTGCATGCTGCCCGCAGGAATGGCTGCGGATCGTTTCGGTTATCGGTTCATATCACGAATCGGGGCGTTTTTGCTGCTTCCAGCATATCTTTTGGCTTCTCTTGTCGGTATAGTAGGGCATAGCTGGTGGCTACCTTTGACTCATGGTCTCATTGGCGGCATAGGCTGTGCCTGTGTATATTCGGTTATTGCTCCTGCCATTCGCTCTCATGTGAATAAAAATGCATCTTTCGCCGTTTCTGTAGCCGTAATGGGGTTTGGTCTCGCTTCGGTATTTGTAGCGCCCATAAAAGTCAGGCTATTGATTCCGGGACTTGGTATAACAGGAACTCTGGCTGTGATGGGACTTATGGTTTTCATCGGATCACTCGCCGGATCTTTTCTGATGCCTTCTAAAATTAAAAGTGAAAATGCAGCTGCCATAATGCCGGTCAAAGTTGTTAGAGAAACTTTATTAAATAAAAAATTCTATATTCTATGGTTCATCTTTGCGTCATTCGTCATCGGCGGCTTTCTTAGTATTGGGCTTTTCCCGTCTTTCGCAAGATTGCAAATAAGTGCAGACGCGGGTTTTGCTGCATTCGTCGTTTCCCTGTTTTCCGGTGTAAACGGATTCGGCCGTCCGGTTGCGGGATATTTGTCAGAAAAGATAGGATTTTCAAAAATATTGGTTGCTACGGGATTTCTGCAGTTTCTTTTTCTTTTAATGCTTGGTTTATTGCCTTCTTCGGGAGTTTTGTTAATCATGGTATCTGTTGTTACCGGTTGGTCATTTGCAGTTATTCTGGGATTATACCCTTCATTTACTGCTTCCATTTTAGGGAATGAAAACTTGGGAACGAAGTACGGCATGGTATTTACAGGTTTCGGTCTTGGTGCAATGGCATTATTGGGCGGCAGTTTTCTTTATGATTTAACAGGCAGTTTCCGTATTGCATTTATTTCGGCAGCTCTTGCATCTTTTGTATCAGTTATACTATTTTTTCTTTTACTGTACTTTCATAATAGGCATAAGCCGGGTGTAAATTAAAATGAAAAAATAATTTATATTTTAAGGGTTATAGCTCAAAGCTTATGAGTGATAAAATTAAAGATTGTCTTGATATTACTCAATACCGCTTTCTTTTCTTTTATAAAAGTGTAAATATGATTTTGTCTAAGTATAATCATGATGATGTTATTAGATATCTAAAAATTGTCGGTTTGTTGGATGATTCCAGAATTATTGAAAATGACAGTTTTTCTAATCGGAAATTGAACACTTTGGGATTTTCGGTAAAATATAGACTGTTGGTTACTCTAGGTTGCCTTGAGGGTTATAACTTCTTTTATCTTCCAAGATTATATTATGATAAAAAATATAACGAACTTGTTTCTTGGAACTATATGATAAATGAATTAACAAAAATGGGCAAGGTATTTGTAATTAAGTAGAATAGTTGAATATCGTCCATTATTCTATATAAATACTTTAACAAAACTAATAGACTCTTTTAATGGCAAAACCTTTTCACATTATTTCCATCACCTTGTCTGCTATTACTTTCGCGAGTTCTGCATGAGCATTTTCATCAAGGTGTATCGCGTCAAGCGGAGTTGGCTTTATGTATTTCGCTGAATCAATGAAACTGCAGTTTTTCGCAAGAGCAGTTGCTTGAAAGTATTTGCCCAGCTCTTTTGATTTTTCTTCAGCATCTTCAAACAGTTTTTCAAAATCAGTTCCCGCAAGTTTCCCGACTTCAGGCGGCGCAACTAAAATTATGTTACGCGCTGACTGTACAAAAAATCCGCATTTTAAAATTTCATCGATAAGAGTCTGGGCTCCCTGAGCTATATCCCATGCTGAAGCATTGAATTTTTTCTTGAGATCGTTTGTTCCGAGCATAAGGATAATGCAGTCAACCGGTCTATGTGTTTCAAGAATTAATGAAATATAGCGTTTGCCGTTTTTATTTTCGCCTTCGTAAGGATCGTCGAGAACAGTTGTGCGGGCGCAGAGTCCTTCTGCAATTACATTGTAATCAAAACCGAGAGTGATTTCTAAAATAGATGTCCATCTTTTTTCATAAGGAAACCTGCTGCGAGTTTTTGCGTCATAGCCCCAGGTGTTTGAGTCGCCGTAGCAGAGAATAGTTCTTGTCCGCATAAAAACCTCCTTATCTGGTTGAGGAATATTCATTTTTAAACTTTACACCCGTTTCAACGTCATCGGTAATAATCATGTCTGCATATTTGCTTACATGTTTAAAGTCTTTCGGATTATTGACTGTCCATACAATTATTTTGTCGGAAATTAGATTGAAAAGAAACATCGCAAGTTTTAGTTTCAATCCTTTGACGATGTAGAAAAACTCAAGAGGCATATTGACGGAGTAGGGACGTTGGATTGCAAGAGAAATAAAAAGCCTGAAAAATCCCTTCCTGAAATGAGCATGTTCAAGAAGACAGCCTGTTTTGTATCCGCTTTTTTTGTAATCAGAAAGAAGGTTGTGCTCAAATGAAGAAACAATTATCTCTTCCTTGCGTGCGCGGAGCAGAATTTCAATTTCATTAAAATGAAATGTTCTTATTGTCTCTGCTTTGAGTTCTGCGTTGATGATTTTTCCTGAAGGAATATTTTTGAGAAATGATTTGAGCTGCGGAATGCTTTCTTTTCCAGAGCGCAATTTGCTGAGTTTTCTTAATGAGCTTTGGGCGATGTCCGTAGTTTTTCCGTTTGAATTTATTATTTCATCATGAATTATAATAAATTCATCTTCGCATTTCTGAACATCAAATTCAATCCCGTCTGAACCGTATTCAAAAGCTTTATCAGCAGAAAAGAGCGTGTTCTCTCCGTAAAGTTTGCGGTAACCCCTGTGAGCGATTATCAATATGTTTTTCGATTTGCTTTGGTTGTTTTTCATAAGTAAAAGCGGCGCTTAAAGCGCCGCTATATGTTACTGCTGTATTTCTTTCTGTTCCTGCGCGATATTAAGAAGAAAGTCGCCTATATGTTCGAGCTGCTGAAGAATATCAATGTAAAGAATTTCCATTCTTACATTTGCGCCGCTCTGGATTCTTTTGCGGGCATTTTTCTTCAGGCTGTTTCTGAAAGCGTTAATTTTCTTTTCCATTTCATGGGCGAGTGAAAAATCGCGTTCTGAAATAGGTTTATGCATGTTGCTTGCTATAAAATTAAGAAATCTTTTTACTTCAAGCAAAAACGGTTCAATTTCTTTATCCATTTCATCGGTGAAGATAATTTTTTTCTCTGTTTTCTTTTCAATAATCTTGGTCAGATTATTGCATGAGTCACCGATGCTTTCAAGTTCATCTACAATTTTAAGCATGTGATTTAAGTTCATTAAGCTCTTATCGCTCGGTGCTTCCTGTACGCATTCCGCGATAAATTTGGAAATTTCTTCCTGCATCTGGTCAGTATAATTTTCCATTTTCTTAATTTTGCTTACATCGTCGGAATTTACTCCCTTGGATGAAGAGAAAAATGAAATAACGTGCTCATACATCTCAGAAACTTTTTCCGTCATTTTGATGATTTCGGATTTTGCAGTTATTATGTTAATTTCAGGAGTATCCTGAAGTGCTGCAGAGACGTATTTTAGTTTATATACTGAATCGTCCTTGATTTCCTTGCCCGGCAGTATTTTCTCAATCAGTTTGGCATATGCCGGTACAAACCATATAAAGATGGCGCTGTTTACGACATTAAACATAGTATGAAACATCGAAAGATGACTCGGAGTGTTTTCCGGATCTGAAGCAACACCAGGGACTAAGTAGTCGATGAAAGTTATAAAATAACTGAATGCAATAAGCATCCAGATGACGCCGAAAACATTGAACATAGTGTGAGCCATTGCTGTGCGTCGCGCGTGAATAGACTGGCCGAATGCAGCAAGTTGTGCTGTGATTGTAGTTCCTATATTTTCGCCGAGGCATAAAGCGCAAGCAGTCTGGAAGTCAATCCATCCGGCATAGGTCATAGTGAGTGTTATTGCCATGGCGGCGCTTGAAGACTGAAGAATAACCGTCAGCAATGTTCCTATGATGACAAATATAATATTAGAAAGAAAACCCATCCCTGTAAAACATGTCAGCATTTTAAGTGCTTCAGGATACTTATTTATGTCTGGAACACTGTCCTTGAGATACATAAGTCCTATGAAAAGTATTCCGAATCCGATAAGTGTTTCACCGAAGTATTTCTTCGATTTTGATTTTGTGAAAATAAACGGAAATCCGATTGCAATTGCCGGAATAGCGAGTTTTATAATGTTGAACTTGAAGCCGAATATAGAAACAATCCATGCTGTAACGGTTGTTCCTATGTTTGCACCCATGATAACGCCTATTGCCTGAGTGAGGGTAAGAAGTCCCGCGCTTACGAAGCTTACAACAAAAACGGTAGTTGCAGATGATGACTGAATCACGGAAGTAATTCCGAGACCTGTAAGAAAAGCTGTAAACCGGTTATGTGTCATGTAGCCGAGGAGTTTTTGGAGTTTTTCTCCGGCTGAATTCTGAAGACCGTCGCTCATGAGCTTCATTCCGAAAAGAAAAAGCCCGAGACTTCCGACCACCTGTATTACTGCTGAAACAATATCCATAGAATCCTCCGAAACGTCTTAAGCATTTTTTTCTATGAAGATACTGTCAAGGAAATATTATTTGCCGGAAAAAGGTATTTTGTTTATCAGTTTGTAAACCGCGCCTGATGTTGAAAGGACGCTTTCGTATAATGAAAGTTCTTTCGGAAGGAAAGATCCGAAACTTATGTTTTCATAAAGAAGAGCTTCGTCCATGAATGTTCTTGTCGGTTGTTCTTTGAACCGGGCAAGCGTTACATGAGGGTGAAACCGCCGTGTTTCCTTTTTTACGCCGAATTCAGATGCAATCGAGTCAGCTGATTTAAAAAGATCTGTGATCCATTGATCCGTGTGAACTCCCGTCCAGAAAACTTTTGC
>DAOMHE010000142.1:0-6020 GCA_035430785.1 Spirochaetota bacterium
TTATTTCTTCTATTAAATTCATTTGGGGAAATTCCCCAAATGAATTTAATCAAACAGAATTATCATAATCTCGGCTTTGGCACTTGTCTTGCGATTACAAATGCGAGTTAGGGCAGTGCAAGACTTCGCGCCAATGGCTTTTGACAGGGGGCTGCGCAAAAAAGCGCCACCGCCTTGATTCCTGAAATATTTCATTTCATAATTACTTTCAATCATCTCCGGCAACTCCCGCCCGCCCTTAATTTGTAATAAAAAACTATGCTCTTGGCATAGTTTTTTATCTTCATCGCCCGTTTCAATTATTTCATGTTTTCCCCTGAGTTGAGAAAAAGTGCCTGCCGCCTGGAAGAGTGAAGGCGGGCAGGCTACTTTTTCCCTCAGCCGGGAAAATTAAATAACCGCGCCCGACTTTCGTAATCTTTTTAAGTGAGGTGCTGTTATGAAAGAATCACAGCTGACGAAAGCGGAAGAGTATGTTTTTTCTTATTCAAGAAGAGAAGCAATCGATGACGGTGTTTTAGTTGATGTTTCAAATCTTGGGAAAGAGGCAGGGATAAGATTTCCTGTCGCTGTTACTGCTGCTGTTTGGCACGGTTACATTGAACCGAATGAGAAACTTGAGGAAGCAGGGCAGAGCAGTGCGGGGCGGTTGTGGGACGTGCTGAACGTATTTGTTTATGAGGTCAGAAAATTAATCAAAGCGGGCAGGGCGGACAATGATTTAATTTTGTTTAAGGTTTTGTTTTTAATGGAAGCTGATGAATCTCCAAAGGAAGTAAAGCTGAAGGGAATCGTTTCAGGCGGTGATGACGGAGCGCCCGTGTTTACAATAATGCTTCCGGACGAAGATTGATTATTATAGAGGGACTTTCAGGTCCCTCTATAATTGTTATTTACAAATATTCGGCTATAAATAACATTTCTCATAATGAGACATAAGATATATTATCAGAACTTGAATATACAAAGAAATATAATGTCAAAAAATGGCGCTTCTGAGGCATTTTTATATTGATTGACGTGTATTTATATAATTATATAAATGTGTTATTATATAACGAGGAATTATTATGAGAATATCAGTCAGTGTTCCTGATGATTTGGAGCAATCTCTCCTAAAGGATGCTAAGAAGAAAGCTATCGATGAAAATATATCATTATCAGAAGCAATCGTTGAACTTCTGAAAATCTGGGTTTCTGGAAAAGTTGTTATCAAAGGAGGCAAAAAGTGAAAGCTATATCTATATTAAATCAGAAAGGCGGTTGCGGTAAAACGTCACTTTCTGTATTAACTTCTTTGGCTCTTGCTTCATCAGGCAAGAAAGTTCTTGCAGTTGACTGCGATCCGCAAGGCGGTCTTTCGGCATTTCTCACGGGAACTAATGATGAGACTCCAGGTCTTTTCGATTTGCTTACAGGCATGAAAACTGTTGAAGAATCTATTATCACTGTTAGCCGTGATAATATTAGTTTCGATTTAATCAGAGCGGATTATAGACTTGATTCAATCGCATCAAACGCCGACCCGTATTCCATGAAACGACAGTTTAAAACTATTGATAAATACGATTTTATTCTATTCGATAATCCGCCTACTGTTCAGGGAATTTCGCGTGCAACAAGTCTTTTCGCAGATGAAGTTTTTATTCCGGCTGATGTTTCTATGGCGACTCTTGGACCTACTCTTTACACTATAAATGCGCTTAAAGATATTGAGAAAAAAGGAAAAGTAATTCTTGTCGGTTACAAAGAACCGAAGGAAGAAGCAAGCGGATATATGGCAGAAATATCACGTAAGTTCATGGAAGCTATAAACGGTTATTTCGCGGGGAATGTTCCGAAAACAGTTACAACAGCAAGGGCAATATCAGATCCAACTATTAAATGGTCTGAGTCAAAAGTAGATAAGCTCCTCTCTCCTATCTTGGAAATATTGGGGGTTAATTGATGGCACAGAAACAATTTAAAACTAAATCAATTCAGCCGATGAATCCTTCTCAGCTAAGAATGTCTGTTGAGTTGGAAGAAGTGCAGCACCTGATGCCGATGTCCGCCGACGATAGAGAAAGACTCAGGAAGGATATTGAAAAGTCCGGCGAGATAAGAGATGCTATAAAAGTATATTATGACGAGGATGATAACTGCTGTATTCTCGGCGGTTTTAACCGCTGGCAGATAGCTCTGGAGCTTGGTTGGAGCACTGTCCCTGTCGAGATAATGAATATGCCTGCAGAAGAAAGAAGATTGTTTGTCGTTATGGATAATCTTGCGCGAAGGCATTTGACGCGCGAACAGAAAACAAAAATAGTAGAAATGTTTCTTAAAGAAACTCCTGCTGTATCAGATAGAACTATTGCAAAAAAAGTGGGTGTTGACCATAAGACTGTTTCTGCTGTTCGAGGAAAAATGGTTTCAGGTGGGGAAATTCCCCAGGTGAAAGAAATTAAAGGCTTTGACGGTAAAACTTATGCCGCAGAAAAAAAACCAGTTTCTAAGAAAGAAGTAACTGAAAAGAAAGTAAAAGAACCTGTTAAAAAGGAATCTGATATTATAAAAGAAGCTGTTGGAGATTTGAAGTTTTCAATTAAATCTTCTTTGAATTCAGTTCCAAAAGATCTTCGTTCAAAGGTTGTTAAAGAATTAATTCAATATTTGAAGGGAATATAATCAGATTTAATCACGTGGGGAATTTCCCCACGTGATTAAATATCCTCTATCTTCCTGAATCCGTGATGATATAATCAATTTCAGAATAAGCTTTCTCAATATCTATTTCAATCTCTTGTATCTTAATCAGACTTTCATCAATCTTCTCGTCCATTGCTGCAATATCAACGGGGCTACTCATGGAGCTTTTTATCTTGGTAAATTTCCAAACCCTTGTTTTCAGTAAATACTTTCTTTCAATGAGCTTCTTCATCTCATAATAAATTGAATCGACCCTTCTGAGCATTTTCTCTTTGCTTACTTCTCTCTCTGTGTGTCTGTCATTAATTGAGAATATCTGACTTATATTGATTGATGCTCCGAGATATACTTCGCCTTTCCTCGGCTCCTGGTACTCTGTGCGCTTGCTGAGGCTCACTGAGGGGAGCAGCTGCAGAAAGTCGGATGCTTTTATATTATCCTGGCTTCTTATGATTTCCTTTGCTGTTTTAATCTTCTCTTCGAGCTTATTTAATTCGATTTCTTTATTTTCTTCCGGTGTTTCCGCTGAGTAGATGAATGATATTCCTGAAAGCAGTATTAAAATCCAAAAATAACGCATAGACCTCCGAAAAATTTATCCTTAAAGGATGTGTTCATACACTTATTTTATGGAGGTCTTTTCCCTGACGTTCGGAGGCTGTGAATATCCGCTGATAAGTATTCATAGCCTGCCGGACATCCCTTGTCAATAAAATATAAGGAGGTCTTATGAAGCCTCATCTGATGAAGGCTCTTTCAAAAGAATTATATTCCTACATCAAGCTGCAAAGCGCGGTTGATAAACAGATTCTCTTAGAAATTAATAAAAAACTTTTGAAAATGCAGATCGAAGTTTCGGAAATTTTGGAAAAAATTACATGATTTCTGAAAAAATTTTTTGCGAAAAAATTCCGTTTTGTCCGAAAAAATATCGCCCAAAAGGGACATTTTGTCCGGATCGCGCGGTAGATGGAGCAAATATCTATTTACTTATGGTTAAGAAATCGATTGAAAACGGTTAAATAATGAGCAGAAAGCGAAACCGTTTACCAGTTGTTTTATCATCAAAGGAGATCGAATCACTCTTGAAGTTGGTTGTTAAGCCGCGTCATAAGCTCGGTTTTGCATTTATGTGTTATGCCGGCCTGAGAGTTTCTGAGATGTGTTCGCTTAAACTGTCGAATATTAACCTTGCCCGTTCCTTCCTGAAGATAATTGGTAAAGGAAACAAGGAAAGAATCGTTCCCATCAATTCAAAACTTCTCTCCATGATTGAAAATTACATTCAGAGTAATTCCGTTAAGCTGACCCAGGAGTCTTTTCTTATCGGCGGGAACCGCCGGAGCTGGCATGACTTGATTAAGAAATATTCCCGTTTATGTTTCCAGAGAACTGATGTTCATTGTCATACTCTTCGCCATTCCTTCGCCACTAATCTTTACGAAGAAGGAGTTAAGATAGAAATGATATCACAGCTTCTCGGGCATTCTCGGCTTGATACAACGATGATTTACGCTCATATCTCGATTGAGCATAAGAGCGAAGCAGTTAATCTTTTAGGTTCTTCCCGATTTGGTTTTCTCCGTAAGATTGAAAGACTTTCTAAGCCGCGCAATGATATTTCTTTTAATGATTCAGAAGTTCTTATCGGTCGAGAATGCGAAGTTAAACAGATCGAGGAATATCTTTCTAATAATGTTTCTGTTCTTCTAATCGGATCTTCCGGCTCCGGCAAGAGTTCTATTCTGAAGAATGCAAATCTTCAACAATATAATCCCGTTTATATTTCCGAGTTTAAGAAGAAGCTGACTCTAATCAAAATCATTTTATGTACTCAATCGCTCGAAGAGTCAGAGGAAGCCGCGAAGAATCTGGAGAAGGAACTTAAGAAACTCAGTATTGATGAACTCCTGGACGAAATCAAAGACATCAAGCGTCTTATTGTCATAGATGATATTTCTGATTTAACGAAATCTGATAAGAAAATCATCAGTAAACTTTCGGAGAAAGCTCTTGTCATATCCTCAAGCTCGAAGGAATCGGACCGGAAAATCTTTCATACATTCATTGAGATTAAGCCGCTTAAACGGCATCAGATACGTCAGGTTCTTTCTGATTTGATATTCATGCAGGACTTGGAACGAAAGGAAAATATCATCAGTGATATAATTCATTCTTCCGGAGATAACATCAAGGAAGCTGTTTATATTTCCCGGCAACTTCAGCTCGGCAAAAGCTCCGAAGATATCACAACCGCTGAAAGATCATCGAATCAGGTTTCCATTGCTCCTGTTCTTGTCATATTTATTCTGTTCTTCTTCGCCTATGTTCTCAAAAGCTACGCTTCTTCAATCGTTGCTCTTTCTTATGCCGTTATGGTTGTTTTTCGTCTGGTGTTCTATCGGTATATTTTCACGCCGACAATTTCACGGAGTAAAACATGACAGCGCCTACTCATTACGCATTTTCTTTCCTGCTGAATTCCCTTCTCGGTGTACCGGCTCTGACAGCCCTATTCTCCTGCATCGCTTCTCTCTTGCCTGATATCGATCATCCTGATAGTCTTGTGGGCAGAATCTTTCCAGGTCTTTCAAAGAAATTATTGGTTAAGTGGGGACACCGCACAACGACTCATTCTTTTTTTGCCATTGCAGTTTTCTGCGTTGCTTCCCTTCCTTTTTTGCTTCTCGGAAAAACTGTTTATGTAGCTGTTACAGCATCCTTCATCAGTCACATATTTCTTGATTTGTTCAACCGTTCGGGAGTAAAACTTTTTTCTCCGTTTCACGCGAAAGAATATATTTCATTTCATACAGAGAAACTGCGTATTCGCGTGAAGTCGTGGCAGGAATATCTTATTCTTTTTCTTATCATCATTTCCTGTGTGATGGTTTCGGGTGAAACACTCTCGATGAATAAAGCTGCGCGCACATTAACACGGTTCTTTTATAAGCATTATGACGGAGCTTATTCTGATTTCAAAATCTATTCGGAAGATATCTGCTTCGCTGATGTTGATTATTTCGATCCGGTATTATCGAAGATCGTCAAAGGTAAATTCATGGTTCTTTCTATGTTTCCGGAGAAAGGATATTTTCTTAAATGCTCTTCTTCAGGTGAACCGGATTTTTCTTCTCATAACAGACTGATTATTTCTAAGGAAGAAGTTTCTGAAATTGAACTTTCAGATTCAGGTATTAAACGGCAGCAGAAAAATCTGCGCGGCAGATCGCTGCGCGAACTGGCCGCGCTTCCTCCTGACTGCATTATCTCCGGAACAATTAAGCTCAAGAATTACCGACCCGAGATTAAAAATTCTGATTACATTCGCG
>DAOMHE010000143.1:0-5981 GCA_035430785.1 Spirochaetota bacterium
TATATGATGCCGGAGCAATATTAACAACAGGAAGGCTGAAACCTATAAGAGTCTCCGAATGACCGACCAAAAGGTATCCTTTCTTATTAAGAATACGTATAAGTTTATCAGCAACTTCCTCCTGAGTCTTCCGCTCAAAATAGATCATGACATTTCTGCAAAAAATAATATCGAATTTTTCATCAAAAGGATATGATTTATCAAGAAGATTCATCTCCATAAATACAGCTCTCTGACGAATTTCCGGAATAACGCGAATGATCTTCTTTGAGGGATCCTTACTCCTCATGAAATACTTCTGTGCATAAACTGGAATCTTTTCAATAGATTGAGCTTTATACATACCTGATGCAGCAGCTTTTATTGCATGTGTAGAAATATCAGTTCCGGTAAGACTATATCTCAATGACTTTATTTTATTTCTTAAGGCAAACTCTTCAAGAACACACGCAATCGAATATATTTCCTCCCCGGTCGAACACGCAGCACTCAATATTCTAAGATCACGATCTCTACCTGCTCCGGTTTTATATAGATCAGGCAGTGCCTCATCGAGCATAAATTCATAATGACCGGGCTCTCTGAAAAAACTCGTTTCATGTGTTGAAACAAGATCTGTAAAAAGTTTATACTCTTCTCGCCCGGCAGGCGAATGGATATAATCAAAATACGCTCCGAAAGAAATTACACCGACAGCACGAAGTCTCTTCGAAAGGCGTCCTATCAGAAGAGGCTTCTTTGCCTCTGTCATTTTTATACCGAATTCTTTTTCAATATAAGAGCTTATCCTGACACGTTCATCTTCTGTCATTTCAAACGAACCATCCCTGTTATCACGACGATTTTCAAAAATTGATGATTTAAAGGTAAACTCTTCTTTTCCCAATATTGACACTCCTCATAATGATGTTCCGAAAGCTTAAGCAAATTACTAAAGAGATGTGTTATGCCCTCCGGTTTTGAGAAAAACTATCACATCCTTCATCTGTACAGTCTGACTATTAAGTTCCTGAGCAGTTGCGGTAAGCTCTTCTGCCGCGGAAGCATTCTGCTGAACAACGGTGTTCAGCTGCTGCACCGCGCTGTTTATCTGCTGAATGCCGTTCGCCTGCTCACCGCTTGCAGCATTAATCTCAGCTACAAGTTCAGACGTTTTCTGAATATCAGGAACAAGCTTCATCAGCATTTCACCTGCTTTTTCTGCAATCTCAACACTCAAATTGGACAGATCACTAATCTCGCTTGCTGCATTCTGTGATCGTTCTGCAAGTTTCTGAACTTCACTTGCCACAACAGCAAATCCCTTTCCATGATCTCCTGCTCGTGCAGCTTCTATTGAAGCATTCAGCGAAAGAAGATTCGTCTGACGCGCAATCTCCTGAATTATAGAGATCTTATCGGCGATCTCTTTCATAGCCTTAACCGTCTGCTTAACTGCCTCGCCGCCTTCTTTTGCATCATTGGCGCTCTTAACTGCAATCTTTTCAGTCTGACTCGCATTATCAGCATTCTGCCTGATAGTTGCAGTCATCTCTTCAATTGAACTTGATACTTCTTCAACACTCGCCGCCTGTTCACTTGAACCCTGAGACAATTCTTCGGATGAAGAAGAAATTTGCCCCGCTCCAGATGAAACCTGATCAGATGAAGTATCTATCGAGGCAAGAACCTTCAAAATTGACAGAGCAATAAATACTGCGATTAGAACTGAAAAAATGACTGCAATAATACTGATCACACTCAGAATAACAGTACTGATTTGCGCACTTTTCTTATTACGCAAAAAAGAATCTTTTGCACCGTCTATCTTATCCTTTGACATCGCAGTCATTACGGTTTCAATATCAGCACCGACTTTTATCGTTTCAGTTTGCAGAGAAAACAGCTTATCTGCTAATAAATCATTCTTGTGCTTAGCAAGATAGTCCGAATTAGAAAAGTATTGCTTAATCTTTTCCTTTAAAATATCTATACGGTCATCTTTCTTTTCTGTAATAAGAGCATTTTCATAACGCTCTAACGCCGCAAGCGTTTCATCTCCATAATCAAGCATCCTCTGATGTATTTTTGCTTTTCCTTCATCAGTTTTTTCGAGATAATCGCGTCTCATGGACGAAAGCCTTGCATTTTTAAACGCATTGTTCATATTAAGAATCTCAACTATAGGTTCGGTCCCCTTAAGATAGAGATATTCATCATTATCAGACATAGATTTCATACCGAAAAACGAAACAACACTCGTAACGATAACCATACCTGCAACAATAAAAAAACCGCCGAACAGTTTTCCTTTAATTCCAATTTTCATAACAATCTCCAATAGTTAAAAAACTCAGCTCTATCTCTAAACTTATCATCTAAATCATAAATCTAATGATGAAGATTAATTCTCCTGTCCTTTTGAATCGTTCCCGGCGGTATCGAGAAGATCTTTTGTCAAAGATATATCCTCATCAGAAAGAACCTTATCTACGTTAAGAATAAGTACAAAATCCTTTTCTGTTTTTCCTATTGCATAAATAAGATCTAAATTTAATTTCATTCCTACCTTCGGAGGCGGTTCGAGTTGATTTTCTTCAAAGCGTCGAACTCCTCTGACTGCATCAACCAAAGCTCCGACTATAACCAGTTCACTGCCGCTGGCAGCTTCAACTATTACAATTGAAGTATTCTCGGTGTATGCTGTTTCGCGAAGCCCGAATTTTTTTCTTAAATCAATTACTGGAACAACACTGCCCCTAAGATTCAAAACTCCTGTCATATAATCAGGTGTGCCCGGAATAGGAGTAATATCAACTATCGATAAAACTTCTCTCGTTTTAAGCACATCAAATGCGAAAAGTTTTGAATCGAGTAGAAAAGTAAGATACTGGGCTCCATCTTTTTTGTCATCAATTGTCATAACTTACCTCTCAATTAATATCTTTCAAATTCGCCGTCTTCCGAATCAGCCTTACCCATCTCAATATGAATTCCTTTTTTCTGCTCACCCTTCTGAACAGTTTGTACTTCATGCGCTTTAAGCGGTGCTATATGCAAAGGGTTTTTCGCAACCGGTGCGTGCTGAACTGATGAAAATGTTGAACCAAGAGGAGTATGATACTCAACACCGGATCTTCCTGTCTTAAGATAGATGATTGAATCTTTCATTGACATTGTCTGACCATTCAGTTCCTGAGCCGTCGCAGTAAGCTCTTCTGCTGCGGAAGCATTCTGCTGGACAACGGTGTTCAGCTGCTGAATTGCGCTGTTGATCTGCTGAATTCCGTTTGCCTGCTCACCGCTTGCGGCATTTATCTCTGCAACAAGTTCGGATGTTTTCTGAATATCAGGAACAAGCTTCATCAGCATTTCACCCGCTTTTTCAGCAATTTCAACACTCGAGTTGGAAAGCTCACTGATTTCACTCGCTGCATTCTGCGAACGTTCCGCAAGCTTCTGAACTTCACTTGCAACTACAGCAAATCCCTTACCATGGTCTCCCGCACGGGCAGCTTCTATTGAAGCATTAAGAGAAAGAAGATTTGTCTGACGTGCGATTTCCTGAATAATCGAAATTTTATCTGCTATTTCTTTCATCGCCTTAACTGTCTGCTTAACTGCTTCGCCGCCTTCCTTTGCGTCATTGGCACTCTTCGCGGCAATTTTCTCTGTCTGGCTTGCATTATCGGCGTTTTGTCTGATTGTAGCAGTCATCTCTTCAACCGAGGAGGATACTTCTTCCACACTCGCAGCCTGTTCATTAGCTCCCTGAGAAAGCTGTTCGGATGAAGAAGAAATCTGCTCGGCTCCGGAACTGACCTGGCTCGAAGAAGTATCAACTGTATTAATAGTTTTGAGGATATTAGTGACAATAAGCATCGCGAGAATTATGGCAATTACAACGGCTACAGCTATAACAATAATTTCAATAAAGGTAATCTGAGCCTTAAGTGCCTTGGAGTTAACCAACGCAGTCTTTGCCAAGTCACTGTTCATATTTACAGTTTCATTTATTGCAGGCAGAAGTTTCTTATTATACATTGGACCTAAATCACTAAGAAAAACTTTCAAGGCATCCTGATCTTTGTCCACAAGAGAAAACTTTCTGACTTCCCCCCATATTCCCATGTATTCAGAAATATCTTTTTCCAGTCCGTCCATCAAAATCTTTTCACGGTCGGTAGTTATTGTCTTTCTATAATCCTGGATAGACTTCAAAAAATTTACACGTGCTTTTTCGATATTATCATCCATCTGTTTACGAACATCATCTTCAGAAGTTACTACATGATAAAGAATAGAAACCCTTATGTTCAGCATCTGCCGGTCAATATCATCGGCAAGACGTATTCCTTCAAGGTTTTCATTATAAAGCTTATTCATCATCTCATCGACTCTGCCGACTCCCCACATACCAACAGCACCGACAGATATGGTAATAAGAGCGGTAACAAAAAATGCCAATAACAGCTTTCCGCGTATTCCGAGTTTCATTTTGTTGTCTCCTTATCTTTTGAGTTTATTTTATTACAGAAGTTTTCATCAGCACGGACGTTTGTTATGAGATGGTTGATATCCAGTACAAGCGCAATGGAGCCGTCTCCCAATATCGAAGCTCCCGAAAACATGTCAGCCTGCTTTACACCTTTTCCGAGCGGCTTGATTACCGTCTGACAATGACCGACCACCTTATCTACAAGAAAACCGATCTGTGTTCCTTCGACCTCGGCGACTACTATCTGCGGATATAGTCTTGGTTCACCTTCAACACCGAAGAGGCGTCTCATATCGATAAAAGGAATATAATCTTCGCGTATACGCACCATTCCTTGTATCTCGGAAGTTTCTTCAGAATTATTGTAGGCTATACATTCTCTAACATGCGACAGATTAAAAATATATGGCTGAGAACACACCTCGGTCATAAACCCGTCTATTATTGCAAGTGTCAGAGGAATGGTTAATGTAATCGTTGTTCCAAGACCCTTCTGAGTCGAAATGTCTATAGAACCCCGGAGTTTTTCTATATTCTTCTTCACCACATCCATTCCGACGCCGCGCCCCGAAATATCCGTGGTTTTTTCTGCTGTCGAAAAACCTGGCTCAAATATCAAAGAATAAATTGTTTTATCATCGGCGTCTGCCGCAACAGGAAGACCGCGCTCCAGTGCTTTCGTTAAAATTTTATCACGGTCAAGCCCTAAGCCGTCATCAGAAACTCCTATGCGCACATTCGCACCTGTATATTCCGCCCAGAGTTTAATAGAACCGGTTTCATCCTTTCCATTTTGAATTCTCTCGTCAGGCATTTCAATCGCGTGGTCGGCGCAGTTTCGTATTACGTGCATCAAAGGATCGCGAAGCTCTTCTATGACATTCTTGTCGAGTTCTGTTTCAGCGCCTTCAGTTACAAGACGCATTTTTTTGCCGAGATTTTTCGAAAGATCGAAAACAAGTCTGTTGAAACTTGAAAATGTTTCAGTTAATGGAACCATTCGCACACTCATCGCGATATCACGAAGATCCGCTGTAAGACGACCCAGGCTTTCGGCAATTGATACAAACTCCGGCAGTTCAGCCTTGTTAGATTCCTGCTGAAGCCTTGCGTGAAGCGTTACCATTTCGCCGACGAGATTAACAAGAGTATCCAGCTTCTCATTCTTCACGCGGATCGATGTCGAGTCGCTTCTTCTGCGGTCAATCGCAAGATTTGATTTTTGTGTTGATGAAATTTTTTGAGAGTCTTGCTTAACAGTGCTTCCAAGTTTTTTAATTATAATAGATGCATAGTCTTCGACAAAAATAAAAACAGAACGCAGGTCGGCTTCTATTTTATCAGTCTGAACATCGATATCCCATGAAAGATAACAATGTTCAGGATCAAAATCATTCAGTTCGGGAATAGATGAAATATCAGCCTTAAGTGAAGTCTTGCCGAGTGTTGCAAGCTCGTCAAAAAGCGGAGGAATTCAAACACCGCGAAGAAGGATTTCTTTCTG
>DAOMHE010000144.1:0-5940 GCA_035430785.1 Spirochaetota bacterium
ATTAACAGTATGACCGCCGTAAAGATTTATTGTGTTTCCGGGAATGTAAATATGAGGAAGAAAAGGAAATCCCTGAATATGATCCCGATGCGTATGGCTGATGAGAATATTGATATCAATGGGCTTATCACCGAACTCTTTAAGAAGACTCATCCCGAGACCGCGTATACCGGTTCCGGCATCCAGAACAATTATTGAATCGCCGCATCTGACTTCAACACATGAAGTATTACCGCCGTATTTATAATACTCGGCACCCGGAACGGCAATTGAGCCTCTTACGCCCCAAAACTTGACCTTCATTCCGTCATTGGTTTTTCCAAACATATGGATACCGCCCCGCCAGTTAAAATCAGTAATAAACCACGAGCCTTCCGTCCCGCTTAAGTTTCTCGATTCTGCCGCCCGAGTCTATTTGGACAGACAGAATAAATTCCGCAAGCAGTTTTCCGTTATTCGGTTCAACTCTTTGAAAAAGTTTGTCATAATAAAATTTTTCGAGCAACCCGCCCAAATTTGAGAATCCCCAGACAATCCCGTTACGCGTTTCGATTCTGTCTGCAGGGTATTCCTTTCCGTCGGATTTATTTATAAATGAGACTTTAATTTCCGATTTTTCAGCATTTTCCGGGATATTGAAAAAAAAACCTGCAGTATCGCCTTCAAAATATATCGAGTTAAACAGAGTCTTATAATCATTTTTCACACTTTGACTGCCGGAAAACTCTTCACGGAAATCAAATTCCAGTTCTGATGAAATATTCCGTTCAAATGATTTCGGATCTGTGCTGAAATATATTGTATCAAATCGATTTGAGCACGAAAAGATGCTGAATATAAAAATGCTAACGAGTAATTTCAATTTTTTTCCAGCTGTTTAACAGCAGATAATCCTCATTGGTAATAAGAGAATATTTACTGATATATCCGTTAAATTTATTTATAAATGATTCCGTAAAAAACATTTTTCCGTCTTTAATGACGAGACTTTCACTAAAAATATCAGAATCATATTTTATGTCTACATCATTATCCCGAACAAGTCTTACGAAAATGACTTCAAAGAGATCAACCGCTTCCTTAAGTTTAAAATCAAAAGGATCAATCACCGTAAAAGCTGCAGTAAAATACGCATACTGCAAAAACCGGAATATCCCTTGGGGTATTAAGAAAGTGAATTCACCCAGGGAATCGGCTATGATTTTATCGTAAACTTCAATGTCGATATCATCAAAAAGAGCATACGTAAAAAAACCTTCATCCTGGCTTTTATGCGAAACTTCCTTAAAAAGCGGTATTGTTTTGAATTCACTGATATCATCATCAGACGGATAAACCGGTAAAAGATACGATTTATAATAAAATCTGTCAGTGCGGTAGGACGGATAATTGAAATTATCGCCTTTTTCTATCATTGAATCAGGATTCCCTGAAAATTTAAAATCTATTTTAAAAAGATGAATAAAATCAAAAAATCTGCCCTTATATTTTTTTGCAAAATGAATAAAAAGCGTTTCGGCCGCAGGTTTCGGCTCAAAAATCACCGAATAATTATCCAAAAACCCGGGTATAATTTCCATTATTCTTTCAGAAAGCATAATCTTCTGATCACGGCTGATTCCATTCACTGAAATGCGCGGAACTTCTATACTTCCTTCGAATTTATAAAATTCGTTCTTTCTCTCATTTAGCAGAACTTCACCGTATACATTTTCTTTTTTACTTTGATCTGCCCTAACTATTTTAGATTTTTCCGCTGTCAATGAGCACCTTCCTTTATTATTATCGATTTTAATCATATATCTTCAAGACATTTTCTTGACTTAATTTCAAAATGAGTTAATATATTCTGAACTCAATGGCTTATGCCGAATTTTAAGAAAAAAGAGCTTTAAAGATGGCAAATGAACTCGTCAATGTGGGTGTCGCCCAGCTGAAGATCGGAACCTCTGAACAGATGCTGAGGACAATACTCGGAAGCTGCGTTGGAATATGCATCTACGACCGCAACAAAAAGATCGGCGGAATGGCTCACATCCTTCTGCCCGAAGCTTCAGGTTCTAATCAGATAGAAAAATATGCCGATACTGCGATACCGGCACTGATAAATCTTCTGCTGAAGCAGGGGTGCACAAAAGAATTTATGAGCGCAAAAATCGCAGGCGGCGCTTCGATGTTTAAATTCAAGATAAGCACTTCCCTTGGTCAGATCGGAGAAAGAAATATCGAAGTGACCAAAGATGTCTTAAAAAAAGCCGGTATCGCTCTTCTTTGCGAAGATACCGGAGGAAGCACAGGAAGAGTAATCGACTTTTTCCTCAACGACGGCCACTTGAAAGTTAAAGCCGGCGGCGTTGAACAAAATTACTATAAAGTATAGCGGAGTTATCCGATGCAGGAACAGGTAAAACAGCGTTTGGAAAATATAATCAGCACCATGACACAGCTTCCGTCAATTCCTGATGTAGTAAGCCGTATTATTAACATGGTCAATGATCCCAATGTCGATTTCAAGGCTGTAGCCGAAGAAATTGCCAAGGATCAGTCTCTTACGACCAACATCCTGAAACTCTGCAACAGCGCTTATTTCAGCAAGGGAAAGGAGATTGTATCGGTTGACCGTGCAATCGTGACGCTGGGACTCAAGGAAATTAAAGATATAGTAGTTCTCGTAACATGCAGAAATGTACTCGACAAACCAATTCTCGGATATGACTTAGCTGCAGGCGAAATGTGGACTCACAACCTGACAGTAGCAATTCTCGCAAAAAAAATGGCAATGGATATCAAAAGAAAAGATTTAGCAGATATTGTTTTTACCGGCGGAATAATTCATGATGTAGGAAAAACAGTACTGGCGCTTTACGTCGCCAACACTTTCAAAGATATCATGAAAGTAACCCAGGAAAAAGCCGTTACATTCATTGATGCCGAAAAAGATGTAATGGGATTCAACCATCAGGATATCGGACTTAAAATTCTGGAAAAATGGAAATTCCCGGATTCACTTAAAGCAGTTGTGGCATATCATCATAATCCGGAAAATTCACCGAAAGAATTCTATAAGGCTGTTTCTATTGTTCATGTCGCTAATATAATAACCCTCATGGCAGGAGTCGGCATAGGCGGAGACGGACTTTATCACGCTTTAAATCCGGATGCAGTAAAAGAAACCGGAATCAGCGATGCTGATCTCGAGAAATACTATTCCATTGTACCTGAAATAGTAAAACAGGCAAAACAGATATAGCCGAATTAATTCCTTGCCAAAAAATACACCTTCTTTGAGGCTGAAAAGGCCGAAAGGCGGAATATTAGAGAAAGAGGTTTAATATGATTAGTTACAAAGAATTGGGTCTTTCAAACACAAAAGAACTATTTCAAAAAGCTGTTAAGGGCGGATACGCAATACCGGCTTACAATTTCAACAACATGGAACAGATGCAGGCTATTATTCAGGCTTGTGTTGAGACAAAGTCACCTGTAATCCTTCAGGTTTCTTCAGGGGCAAGAAAATATGCTAACTCAACACTTCTCAGATACATGGCTCAGGGAGCAGTTCAGTATGCAAAAGAACTCGGTTACGAAATTCCGATCGTTCTTCATCTTGACCACGGCGACACTTTCGAACTTTGCAAAGACTGTATCGACAACGGTTTTTCATCCGTAATGATCGACGGATCTCACCATTCATACGAAGAAAACATTGCTCTTACGAAGAAAGTCGTTGAATACGCACACGCGCACGGCGTTTCAGTTGAAGGAGAGCTTGGAGTACTTGCAGGAGTTGAAGACGAAGTATCATCTGCAGTATCTCATTACACAAAACCGGAAGAAGTTGAAGATTTCGTAAAAAAAACAGGTGTTGACTCACTTGCAATTTCAATAGGTACTTCTCACGGCGCAAACAAATTCAAACCTGAACAGTGCACACGCAACGCAGAAGGAATCCTTGTTCCTCCTCCTCTAAGATTCGACATTCTTGAAGAAATCGAAAAAAGAATACCAGGTTTTCCAATCGTTCTTCACGGTTCATCTTCAGTTCCGCAGGATCAGGTTAAAACAATAAATCAGTACGGCGGAAAAATGGTTGATGCGATCGGAATTCCTGAAGACGAACTCAGAAAAGCCGCTAAATCCGCAGTTTGCAAAATCAATATCGACTCTGACGGACGTCTTGCAATGACTGCCGCAATCAGAGAAGTTTTCGCAACAAAACCAAGCGAATTCGACCCAAGAAAATATCTCGGACCTGCAAGAGACGCTCTTAAAGAACTTTATAAAAAGAAAAATATTAACGTTCTCGGTTCTGCCAATCAGGCATAAGGAATTAAAGAAGCGGAGAAATCCGCTTCTCTTTTTACCGTGTTCAAAAAAATAATTTACAGATACAGTTTAAGAAAAAGGTATTCCGCAATTCTTGCGGATACAAAGAAGCATGTATCCGAATTGTCAGAAAGAATCGGCGAACGCTCTCTCGCCTGCCACGATAATCTGAATGCCGCTGCTGACTATATTTCGGAAACATTCAAATCATTCGGTCTCAAAGTCTGCGAAGAGGTTTTTACGGTTGAAGGCAAAACTGTTCGAAACATTTATGCTGATATAGCAGGAATAAAATCAAAAGACATAATCCTGATAGGTGCTCATTACGATACTGTTGAAAACAGCCGCGGAGCAAACGATAATGCAAGCGGCATATCTGCATTACTTGAAATTTGCAGACTGATGTCGGGAAAAAATCCCAAAAATACTCTTCGTTTTACAGCTTTTACACTCGAAGAACCGCCTTTCTTTTCGACAGATAAAATGGGAAGTTCGGTTCATGCTTCAAACTGCACTAAATCAGGAAAAGACATAGCTCTTATGATAAATCTTGACATGCTTGGTTATGCCGGAATGTTCACAAAACAAAATTTTCCGGATGACAACATGAAAGAAATATATCCATCAAGGGGAAATTTCCTTTCAATTGTCTCTCTTCCGTCATGCGTAAAGGCTGTCGACATCTGTGCGAAAATATTCAACCGCCATTCTCCGAAAAAAATAATTTCAGCAGCTCTGCCGGCATCATACGGAGGTGTAGCTGAATCCGATCATATTTCCTTTATCAGAAACGGGATTCCGGCTGTACTGTTCACGGATACAGGAATACTCAGAAATCCCAATTATCATTCGCCTAATGACAGCTCAGATACCATCAATTTCAAATTTCTATCCGAGAATATTTATTCAATTTATAAGGTAATCAAGGAATTGTCATACAGAAACTTAAGACCTTTGAGGAAGAATCTTTTCAGGATCTAACGGCTTGCCGCTCTTACTTATTTGAAAATGAACCCCGCCCGAATCCCTGTTGATTAATCCAATTGCTTCTCCTTTCCGGACACAACTGCCGGGTTTTACTTCTCCCGGTGTAATCATCGAATAAATACTCAAATAACGCCCGCCGTGAGAAACAACGACATAGTTTCCATACCCCCGCATGTGGCCTATTTTTACTACTTTTCCGTCGCATGCGCTGAAAACTCTGCTTCCCGGATTTGATTTAATGAAAATTCCGATTCCCTTAGAGATGTCGGATTCTTTTGTAACGGAAACTATTTTTTTTACCGGCCAGGAAAAACCTGAAGGTGCGTTTTTAGAGGAAATTGATTCAGAAGTTTTAGCGGAGTGCGGCTTTTTATCTATGACCGGATCACTTTCCGAGAGTGAAATTTCAACTGCAGGAATCTTCAGCTTCATTCCTATTTTTATAACTGAATTCGCATTTAAGCCGTTGCTCTTATTGATTAAAGAAGGACTCAGACCGTATTTTCTTGAAATCGAATAAAGTGTTTCACCTTTTTTGACAGCATGGATTCTTATTTTACGCTTTGACTGAACGGATTCTGATTTTGCGACATAATCAGAAGAAGTTTTCTTAACCTGACCTGACCT
>DAOMHE010000145.1:0-3888 GCA_035430785.1 Spirochaetota bacterium
GGCAAAGTATTCATTGACGGTTGGACAGCCAGCCTAAACGGAACTTTGCAGAACTATAAAGAAGATGTGAAAATTGTGTTTTAAAAGACCGCCTATGTGCGTCATTTCGACAAGCTTGGTGCAATGCCTGTGCTACAGCATAATAGGCGATGCGCTGAGCGTAGTCGAAGCAGGTCGGGGTTAAGGAATGAAGACGAAATCATTTCTGAAGGTTCGGTCAAATGACATTGTTTAAAAATAAATACCGCGTTGAATCAGCGAGATTTAAGAATTGGGATTATTCTTCAGCAGCATATTATTTTGTCACCATCTGCACCGGAAATCGTAAACATTATTTTGGAAATATTCGTGATTGTAAAATGGTGTTATCGGAAACCGGTAAAATTGCCGATGAATGCTGGGCGGAAATACCGAATCATTTTCAATTTGCGGTTTTGGGTGAATGGATTATCATGCCGAATCACGTTCACGGTATTATTTCAATCGTTCCCGACGTTTCCGACGATTCCACCGTAGAGACGCCCAATTTGGGCGTCTCTACGGTGGGAACGAATACGAATTGGAAATCCGGCAGCCTGGGGGTTATTATTAATCAATACAAACGCGCGTGCACCATCAACATTCGAAAATTATTACCTGATTTTTCATGGCAGGCACGTTTCCATGACCATATAATCCGCAATAATGATGAATTACACAGAATAGAAAAATACATTATTGAAAATCCTGTTAATTGGTCGACAGATGATTTGCATGAGATAAATTAAACGGATTCACAATGAAAAATAACCATTCTCCCTTCTTCGTTTGCAGCCTTACATTTACTATATTATTATTCGGAGATTTTTATGAAAAAATTACTTCTGCTTTTCTCAATGTCTCTCTCGCTTTTCGGTTTTAGTTTTTCTCAATCAATTAGTGAGTATCAAGGTGAAATCAGATACGTTTTTGTTGATGTTGCCAGAGTTCGGGTTAATCCTCAGATTGATTCAAAAATTCAGGATGCTTTGCCTGTCGGTCACAAAATGTATATTGTTGAGAAAACAAATGAAAGCTATATGTTAAACGGGTTCAATGATTTTTGGTATAAAGTTAAATATGAACAAAACTCTCAAATGAAACAAGGTTATATCTGGGGCGGTTTACTGTCTCAAAAAAGTGAGATTTATAATAATAATTTATTAATTCTTGGGATATTCAGTTTTAAGGAAAATGAAGGATTTATATCTGGTGTTAAATTAATTTCGAATCAAAAGGTTATTTCTAATGTTTCGTTTGTTATCAATTATTTCGCCAAACCTTCGGAGATTCCGGATTTGGAAATGAATCTTTATGATAATTTGGGTTATAGATCAATTCAAGCTGTTATCAAGGTATCTCTAAATTCGAAATTATTAGCAATGTCTTCTTATGAAAGTAACAATAGAAACATTATAATTATCAATAATGATCAGTTATTCTTAATGGCAGTTGAAAATTTTAGAGGAGAGGGCGGTGTCGGTTCATCATATGAAAAGTATATTTTCCCGAAAGAAAAAGGAGGGGTAGAAAACTTTATCATTTTTCGCAATATAATTACAAAATATAGCGAAGAAAAAAACAAAGACATCACAATTAAGAATGAAACTATTAGATATGTCTTGGAGAATAATAAATTAGTTAAAAGCAAATGAAACTGAAGATGACATTGGAAAGAGATTATGTGTTTTTATCAAAAGATGCGCCGTGTTTAGAAAAGATAAATTCTTGCTGTGTGAAAATATAAAAAAGTGAAAATGATCCCGACGGCAAGTCCGGTATTTCGCAGGGAGATTTGTATCTACTGCTTTCTTATGCGATGGTGCTTCCTTCAGATTCTGAACATGAAGTAAGGCTGTTCCTTGTGTATCCTGAACATAAAGATTTTACGAAGATCCAGAAATATACTTATTGCTTAGCAGGCGAAAAAGAATTATCTCTTTGTGTTCTACCTTTGGATTTGCCGATGTAATAGATTTTATTGTTCCGACAGTACGGGTATAGACTCCGTCGAAAAGTAAAAGTGTCTTACGTAAAGACGCAAGATCTTGCGTCTTTAAAAATAGATGCAAGCACGCGAACCGAATCATCTTGTACGGCTCTCATCTTCTTTGGATAAAATCAACAAAAAGCATTCTAATACTTTGAAAAAGCTCGCGAAATAGTAAATATCTTCGTTGCTGAATATTTGCCGTTTATATTACTTTCGATGAGTTATGTGAAAATCAAAAAATGAATTGACTTGATATCATTATTGTAGTACAATGTTTACGTGATCTATTATAGTACTGAAGTTCAGAAAATAGTTTCTAAGGGTGATGTCCCTAAAGAAGTATTACGTTTATTGCATAACGCTTTTTTGTCAATTGATCTGACAAAAGATCTCTCTCTTTTTGATATCAAGCAAATGAGAGGCAATTATGATAGAAAATATTTCAGATTGAGAAAAGGTAAATTCAGAGCTATATTTTATTTCGATGATAATGATATCTATGTTATCTATATAGGTAAAAGAGAAGAGGTTTATGATTTATGGCAGTAACATCAATTAGATTAAACGAAAATGAAGAAAGAGTTTTAAATTATTTGAAAAATCATTTTCATTGTGATTCATCAACTCTTCTTAAAAAATCATTGTTTGAATTGTATGAAGACATGAAAGACAAGGAAATCATTGAATCTTTTGAGGAAAAATCAAAAAATAAAAAAACGAGGTTTGTAACTTTTGATGAATTAATGAAATGAAATCCGTATTGTTGCCGTTGGATTATTGTCAGGTTTCCTGCCGTTTATAATCAAGTCGGCGTATTGCGGTGACGCCGTCGCTGTAATGTTTGACATTTTTGCATTGAACGAAGATGAAATAATTCAAAATGAATCTATTGACATTATGAAATAATTTTAAAGATTGAAGACAAACCAATATTTCACGGTGACTGAATTGAAACTAAACATAAATGAATTAAATCCCGAAAAAATACAGTCTTTATTTGATAAGACGATTTATGATAGAGGCTTGAATTATTATAAGTTGGGATATGTTATTGATGCTGAAATATATGGGAATCATATTTCCGGTAGAGTGAAGGGCTCAGAGAGTAAGCCGTATGTTACATTCTTTGATTTGGAAAAGGGTATCGGCAGATGCAATTGCCCTTACGAAATAAACTGCAAGCATGCTGTAGCTCTTCTTCTGCGGGCTTGTGAAATTTACAATGCAGATAAAGTCCCTGTACTTCCTGAAAAACCCGCAGATGACAGAAAAACAACAATAGCACTTAATTCATCGGCTTCTTTTGATTATCATAAGTTAAAGCATGAATCGTATCTTGCATCCAGGAAAGAAAATGAAAGATATTCTGTTGCTTTTGAAATCAGGCGCAGTCAAAGTGATCCTAATCTTATTGCATTAAAACCTGTCTGCAGATATTTGAAAAAAGACGGTACTTACGGCCGAACCGAAAAATATGAGCGTCACAAGATAACCGAACAGCTGAACGAGGATGAACTTAAGCTTCTATTGATGATGCCGATGTATGCTCAGAATATTGAAATTACTGTTTTGTCAATAATCCCGTATCTTAAGCGGGTCAATAAAATAGCTTTTATTGATGCGTTCACAAACAAAAAAGCAGATACTCAGTTTATGCCGTTTAAAGGAGTTGAAATTTCGTTTAAGCTCGGTTCTCTTTATAATAATTACCCGGAGTTTATTCCTGAGCTTCGTGTTATTATTAATGGTAAAACTTCGATTACGCCTTTGACTATAATTCAATCCGACGGTTATTCAACTGTATGCCGTGATGAATCGGGCATGTATTTTTACAGCACAGGCAATTATGAGTTGAATTCTTTTATAAAAAATCATCT
>DAOMHE010000145.1:3988-5937 GCA_035430785.1 Spirochaetota bacterium
TGTATTTTTACAGCACAGGCAATTATGAGTTGAATTCTTTTATAAAAAATCATCTGAGTAGATCAGGTAAATCGGTTTACGGAGAAATAAAAAGTTATAAGGAATATTCTCTGAATCATCCCGGATCAAATCTAAAAATAAATTTTGAGGCGGAAAAACTCGAAGTTATCAAAGCTTCCGGCAGTCCGCTGCTTGAAATAGAAAATTCTTACAATTCATGTTCCTTAAAGCTTTTCTTCGATTATAATGGAAGAGAATTTCCGCATGATAGACGGGAAATAATTCTGAATCCTGTGCAGAAACAAACCGGCGATACTTTTACCGTTTATGAACGTAACATGGATTATGAAAACAGTATCAGCAATTATATAAAAGCTGTAATCAATGAAGCAGGTATAGAGGTGTCAAAACACCAGCAGCCTTTTTACCGTTATTCTCCGCCGACTGATTCAATAAATATTTCTGTTAATCTGCATGATTTTTTATTTTCATGCGGAAAGAAATTATTTGATGCGGATATAAATTTAAGACTAAAGAAAGACGGTGTTAAAATCAGAAGTGCGGGCGGCAAAGTAGCTTTCAGAATACAGCCGGGAATTGACTGGTTCAGCGCAAAAGCCGAATACATCGATGATGACAACAGCAAACAAGATATTGAAATAGATTACAGTCTTTTGAAAAGCGGTTTCTTAAAAACAAAGAACTCTTATGTTTATATTTCTGAGAAGGATATAGAAAAGATAAATCAGCTTCAAAACCGCGGAATGAATAATCGCGGTGAAATTGAAATCAACCGCCTTGATTTTCCTGCTATTGAAATGATATCCGCTGAAACTTCATCCGCTAAAAACCGGGAAGTTGAAGAGATTAGAGCAATATATTCTAAACTGAAAACCGTTAGCGGAATCGGAAAATATTCACTTCCGCAGAAATTCAATGGAAAGCTGAGAGATTATCAGGCTGAAGGTTATAACTGGCTTAATTTTCTGCGCGAGCATTCGCTTAACGGATGTCTTGCCGATGACATGGGGCTTGGAAAGACTGTGCAGACTCTTGCTATGCTGCAAAAAATGAAGGAAGAAAAAAAACTCCGTCCGGCTCTTCTGATTGTGCCTGTTTCAACAGTGCCGAATTGGGAAAATGAAATTAAGCGCTTTACTCCTTCGTTAAAATTTATCCGGCATCTGGGGCAGTTCAGAAAGAGTGATCGTGATGAAATAATTACGAATGATATAATTATTACAAGCTATCATACGCTTCGGATTGATATGAGTATTTTTTCTGATATGGAATTCAGCATTATGGTGCTTGATGAATCGCAGAATGTCAAAAACGCTTCATCGCAGGCATTTAAAACTGTAAAAGAAATAAGGACAAAACACCGGCTGGCTTTGAGCGGCACGCCGATTGAAAATAATACAGGTGAACTCTGGGCTCTGTTTGATATTCTGAACCCCGGTCTTCTCGGCAATAAAGACAGCTTTAAAAAAAATTATGCCAATCCGATTGAAAAATACGGCAACAAGGACGCTGCCGCAAGACTTCGCTCGATTATCTTTCCGTTTATATTGAGAAGAAAAAAGGATATGGTAGCTAAAGAACTTCCGGAAAAAGAAGAGATTACTGTTATTAGCGAAATGGATGTCGATCAGAAAAAGGCTTATGAAGCTCTGCGTAAAGAATTCAGCACAAAAATAAAAAAGACTATTGAAGAAAAAGGAAAAGATAAATCCGCGATTGAAATTTTTGAAGCGCTTCTCAGGTTAAGGCAGATAGCATTGTTTCCGGTTATTGCTTCAGAGCAGTTTAAGAATGTCTCGTCATGTAAATTTGAAATGCTTAAGGACATGCTCGATGACTTGGTCTCGGAAGGGCGCAAAGTTCTGATTTTTTCGCAGTTCGTTCAATCGCTTAATATAATCAAAGAAGAAATTGAACTGAGAAAACTG
>DAOMHE010000146.1:0-1143 GCA_035430785.1 Spirochaetota bacterium
AAGGGTTTCAGCGGTTATGTTTCAAAACCGGTTGATGATCAGATTCTTATAAATTTAATTGAAAGGATGTGTGCAAATGATGAATAGCAAAAAAATCCGAATTCTCGCTGTAGATGATATTTATGCTAACAGGTTTCTTCTTTCAGATGTCCTTTCTGATTTTAAGACAACTGTTGCTGAAAATGCTTCCGATTTCTGGAAAAGACTTGAATCATATGGAGCTGATATTGCTCTTCTTGACATAATGATGCCTGATGAAGACGGTTTTCACCTGGCAGCCCGTATGAAAGCTGATGAACGGTTTAAAAACATTCCGATTATATTTATCAGCGCTAAAAATGCAAAAAATGATGTAATAGAAGGAATGAAGGCCGGCGGAAACGATTATATCATAAAGCCGATTGACGGAGATATTCTTGTAGAAAAAATAAAGAATGTCCTTTATCAAAATACCGTAAAACTTATTACAGAGAAATATGAAAAAGAACGGAAACTTCTTTTTATCAAAACAGGCAAATTCCGCATAATGCTTAATTCAATCGGCAAGCTTACAAAAGATTATGCGTTGAAAAATTTACCTTCAGGAATTCCTGTAGATAATATTGATGAGGCCAAAGGAGTTTTGCTTTATGATAATCTCCCTTTTGCCGACGCGGAGGATAAATCTAATATTCTGATTTCAAAAAAGTTTGAAATTTCTCTTCTGGAAATTGTGGAAACAGAAGTTGTCGGCAATCCTTTGGAAAAAAATGAAATTGACGAAATCAATCAGTCTTTATCATCTCTTGGTTTATGTGTTGATGTGAATAATTATAGGGAAAACCAATGAACGAAAAAAACAGACTTAAAGAACTTATTATATCAAAAACGGTTCATGCTTTGCGCAAAAATTTCTTTACTGTTCATGTTGCAGATTCTGCAAAAGACGCACTTGATTATCTTGTTAAAACAATTCCGGTTGATTCTTCAATAGGTTTCGGAGGTTCGAGAACTCTTGAAGAGATTGGTTTTTTTGACGAATTTACAAAACAAAAATATACGAATTTATTCGATAGAAACGACAAAACTCTTTCGACTGAACAGAAAAGACTGCTTCAGTTAAGCGCTCTTGGTGCGGATTATTTTGTTTCATCATGCAATGCC
>DAOMHE010000146.1:1243-5767 GCA_035430785.1 Spirochaetota bacterium
ACTGCTTCAGTTAAGCGCTCTTGGTGCGGATTATTTTGTTTCATCATGCAATGCCGTGACTAAAACAGGAGAGTTGACTTTTATAGATATGTGGGGAAACCGCTGCGGCGGAATGACTTACGGACCTAAGACAAGGATCGTTGTTGCCTCGTGGAATAAAATAAGCGAAGATCTTATTTCAGCTCTTGACAGACAAAAGAATACTGCATCAGTTCTTAATAATATACGTTTCGATACAAAAAATCCATGCACGGTGACAGGCGAATGCTCGGACTGCTCATCAGATAACAGGATATGCGGAGTAACTACGGTTCTTCACAGATCTTTTCCAAAGGAGTCTGTGCATGTTGTAATAGTGAAAGAAGAACTTGGTTTTTAAATACTTGAATGAATGCTGCTTTCGGAGATTAAATGATTAAAGTCGAAAATCTGTCAAAAAAATATAAGGAAAGCAGTAAGCTTGCTCTTGATGATGTAAGTTTTGAACTTCAGAAAGGCGAATTTGCTGCTCTTCTCGGTCCGAATGGCGCCGGAAAAACTACTTTGATAAATGTTATTTCGGGAGTCGTTGTAAGAGATTCGGGTAATGTCAGCATCGCCGGATACGATATTGATCAGAATAGAGTTGAAATGAAAACTTCAATAGGCATTGTTCCTCAGGAAATAGCCGTTGATAATTTTTTTACAGTCAGGGAAATTCTTAATCTGCAGTCGGGCTACTACGGTATGCGCCGTAATAGTGAATATGTAGCCTATATAGCCGAACGTCTTTCACTTACCGACAAAATGAATTCAGTCGTCCGCAGTCTTTCCGGAGGAATGAAGCGCAGACTGCTGATTGCCAAGGCTCTTCTTCACAAACCGAAAATTCTTATTCTTGATGAACCTACTGCCGGAGTCGATATAAATCTGCGGCATGATCTTTACCGATTTGTCAGAGAAATGAACGGAGAAGGAATGACAATCCTTCTGACGACGCACTATCTTGAAGAAGCGGAAGAGCTTTGCTCCCGCATTCTTTTGATAGATGAAGGCCGTTTGATTGCGGATAAACCGAAAAAGGATTTTCTCAAAATGGCAGGTGATTTTTTAATAGTCAAGCTTGCGGTTAATTATGATATGTCAAAAATCATTGATACCTCAATGATTAAAGAGAACAAGGGTACTAATAAAGTATTGGAAGTTCCGAAAAGCAGAATTCCGGAATTGATTTCATCCCTTGGTCAGATACAAGATATAATTGATGATCTGAATATTTCATCTCCGGGTGTTGAAGAACTTTTTGTCCGTCTGACAGAAAAAGGGGGAAGAAATTGAATTCAAAAGAAATTATCGCAAGATACTATATCAGTTTTCAAACTCTTGTAATAAGAGAAATAAAACGTTTTATGCTGATTGGAGTTCAGACTCTGGTTGCTCCGTTTATTTCAAATATTCTTTTTCTGGGTATTTTTGCCGGATTTTTCGCAGGGCATGGAGACAAAACCGTTAAGGGATTTGATTATATCAGTTTCATAACTCCGGGATTGATATTTTCCGCTGTGGTGAGTTCAGCGTATCAGAATCCTGTGTTTTCAATTATAATGATGAAATATCAGGACACAATTAAAGAATTCAATTATTTCCCGATGAAACCCCTGGGCAGGCTCGGAGGTTTTGTTATAGCCGGAGCGCTGAGAGGATTTCTTGTCGGCATAATGACATATCTTGCGGCCGGACTTTTTTCGGGATATTCAATTGCCCATCCTGTGTTCTTCTGGCTGGCGGTAGCTGCAGTTTCTCTGATCCTTTCACTTGCGGGCTATCTCACCGGAATTTATATGTATTCGGTTGAGAAATCGAATTTTATTGTAATATTGATTCTTTCGCCGCTAGTGTATCTCGGCGGAGTCTTTTTTAATATAGAAACCTTACCAGGTATTTTCCGCCAGATTGGTTTCTATAATCCTTTTGCTGTAATGATTTCTTATACACGGTATGTCTATATCGGAAGCGGTTCTCTTCCCGGGCTGTTTCCTTCTATGATGACATTGCTTTTGATTTTAATACTGTTCGCTGTATCGTACAGGGCAACAGTCAAAGGTGTCGGAATTAAAATCAAATAAAGGCTTCGTTTGATGTCGAAGCCTTTATTTGCAGATTAATAAATTATTTGTATTTTACGGCTGTTCCCTTAACGTAATAGGCTTTTACTTTACCAAGCAGCATGTATACTGTTTCTTCATAGTAGCTTACGCCGATTAAATTGTCGGCGGCTTCACGTGATATGGCGTATTCTTCGGCTTTAGTTATATCCGCTTCATCGCCTGACAGATTGGCAAAAAATAAAAGCTTGAAAGATGAACTTAATCCTTCGCTTTCTGCAATTACTTCGTAGTTTTGCGACGTCATCGGTTTTGCGGAATCTTTATAATCTATAAGTTTTACGTTTTTTGTACATGCCGAAATCAGGCAAATAGACAGGATAAGATATATTTTTTTCATTACTTTTTCCCCTTGGCTTTGTCTTTTGATTCGGATTGTGCGAACTTAACGGCTTCACCCTTGATATTTATACTGTCTACTGAAAAGAGTATAAAAGAGTATCTGGTTTCTTTAACCTCTGCATTGATAACCGCATCGGCTTTTTTGCTTTCTTTTGCTCTTTTCATTGCAGAATCAAAATCGGGCATTCCGATCATGTACCAAAGAAATCTGAAAGTTAAATCGCTTCCTTCTGTCTGACCAAGATTTTCCGAAATGGTTTTTCCGGCAAGCGGTTCAGATGTAATTCCTGTTTTATGAAAAGAAGTGCAGGCATTTAATATAATAATGACCGCGGCTGTTGTTAAAATGTATTTCATCTTTGTCTCCATTAGAATTTGATTTCTACTCCGAAATTCGGAAGAATCGGAATACCCTGTCTGCGAATTTCCGGATTTGCAATTCCGTAGTCATACCGGTAATCCCATGAAAGAAATTCTTCAAGTGAACTTGTTGCATTGATCAGTTCTACATACCAGTTGAAGTAACCCCATTCGTAATTCTGCTTATAAGAATATCTGAGATCGAGTCTTGAATTTGAAGCAAAACGCTTTGAGTTTCTCTCTCCGGAAACAGGTACCCATCGTTCGTGGTTAGGATCGTCAGGATCAACATACTTGGTATCCTGAATTCCGGCAACAATCGGAGTGTAAGGTGTTGATGAGTTATACTGAAAACGTGCGGAGATTGTGTGACGGTTATGTTTATACGCCGCAACTAGTTTTACAACATGAGTCATGTCGTAAGCCGAATCAAACCATTCATCATAATTCTCGGGGTCACTTGTCATCGATTTTGTTTTATACTGTGATTTGTCAAGGGTGTAGCTGATCCAGCCGTAAAATCCGTTTTCAGTTTCTTTGATGTCTTTTTTTAACATCAATTCTATTCCGCGTGTGCGGAGTTCTCCGACATTCGCGTAGTATCTTTCAGTTCCGTCATCATCCCATCTGTGAAGAGTGATATCATCTTTAAAGACATTATAAAAGCCTTCAGCCTTAATGCTGTAATCTCCGAATTTCTGTTCGATGCCTGCTGAAGAATGGTATGCTCTCATCGGATCGATGTATTCAGCTTTAGCAATATGCGGCATTACTATAAAAAGAGCTGATGATGTCTGAACAAAATATGAATATCTTCCGCCTGCAAAAGATACGGTTGTGTTTGTCGGCAAGTTAATTGCAAGCATTCCTCTCGGGTCTATGACTGTAGAGTTTGTTCTAAACAGATGATCGGCTCGAATGCCTGGTACGAATTCAATCCATCCCGCGTTGATCTTAGTTTCGGCAAATCCGGCTACTGTCTGATTGTGAATTTTATAACCGAGATCCACAAGTTCAAAATTGCCTGTTTCTCCGGGATTAAGACCTGCATTTTCATCCAGATCATTTTTTTGATTGAAACTCTTCCCGCTGGTACTGAAATAATAGTGTGTAATTTCTGCCCCGGCATTAAGTTTCAAATGTTCCTTTATAAGATCCACGGAAATATTTTCTTTGAGACCCGTTATTAGCGGCTTGGTTTTCGGATTAATTCCCTCGGAAAGCAATGAATCATATGATTTCGGAATCCGCATTACAGTTTCAGATATTTGTAGTGAATTGAAAAGCAGAATGGAATTTTTAAGTGAATCATTAGGGGTATAAGTATGCGTTAAACCCTGTCCATGAGAATACTTGTTCTCATAGTAGTTTGCATTTTCCCAAAGAGGATCATCGCCCGGATCTAAATAGTCGTCTTTTAGAGTTGCGTCAATTTTATCATAACTTCCAAAAGCAAGAAATGTTAGTGAGTTTTGATCATTCAGAAAATACTTGAATTTCAGCTGATAATCACCGTAGTATGGAAGAGGTGCGCTCACATCTTTTCCCAGAAGATTATAAATTTCCTCAGCGGCTTTAACAAAAACAGAAATATATCCTATTCTTCCGGATACAATTAAATAACCTTTGTTTCTGGTTTTTTCTTTTCCGTCTTCATAATATTTTTCAAGAAAAGGTG
>DAOMHE010000147.1:0-5726 GCA_035430785.1 Spirochaetota bacterium
TCTGAAGACGGTGTGCTGTCTAATGAAGTCGATGGTTTTGAGCCGCGCGAACAGCAGGTCAAACTTGCACGTTTCATGGATGATTTTTTCGTTGAAGGCGGCAGTGCGCTTGCCGAGGCAGGAACGGGAACCGGAAAAACTCTGGCATATCTCATTCCGCTTGCGAAATACTGCATTGAAAACGGAGAGCGCGCGGCTGTTTCTACTGAAACTAAATCGCTTCAGCTTCAGTTGATTGATAAGGAAATTCCTCTTATAAAAAAAATATTCCGTGATAAATTCGGCGCAGAGTTGAAGGTGTCGCTTTGTCTCGGCTCATCCAATTATCTCTGCAAGCGGAGATACGCCGAGATGATAAACACGGGTCTGGTTCCTCTGACCGCTACCGAGAAAGATCTTCAGACGATTGAGTCATTCGCGAAAAAAAACCGCGTTACTACAATGTTCGATGCCGATGTTTCAAAAGATCTGTGGAACAGCGTGTGCCGCAAAAGCGAATTCTGCTTTGCTGCTAAGTGCTCAAGATTTTCTTCATGTGCGTTTACTCTTGCGCGTGAAGAATGGAAGGAAGCGCATATTCTGATAATGAATCATTATCTTTATTTTTCTAATATAGCACTCGGCAAAAACTATCTTCCGAAGTTTGAAGTGTCGGTGCTCGACGAAGCGCATTCTGCCGAACAGATCGCGAGCGAACAGCTCGGCTTCGGGTTTTCTATCAACACAATTTCTTCAGCGGTTTATTTTATGCACTCAAAAGAACGCAAACAGGTTCTTGGGGTAATCGGCGATTCCGCCAAAAGAAAAAATCTCGAGGAAAGTTTCAACGAACTTGATGTTGAAAATAGAAAGTTTTTCATGAGTTTAGCGCAGAAGGATATGTTTGCCGGCAGGCGCACTTTCAGCCTGAAAGAAAATCTCGATTGCGGCGATGATCTAATCGAAGCGATGAGCCGCGTGCTCAAGGCTTACGAAGAATGCAAAGATTCGGCAAACACCGAAGCTCAGGAATACATGATTCTTTCATCCGCGAAGAACGCGGTGTTTGAAGCAAAGCAGTCGTTGATGATGCTTTGCGTACGCTTTGAAAATGACTGGGGATACTGGGCTGAACTTGATGACCGAAAAGAAATAAGCCTGTACGGAATTCCTCTTGATGTTTCATCATACATGAGAAGCGAAATATATGAAGCGTCGCATGCAACTGCATTCGTCTCGGCGACACTAAGCGTCAATGGTGATTTTTCTTTTATCAAGCATTCTCTCGGCGCAGAGGATTCTTCCGAAATAGCTCTGGGTTCGCCGTTTGATTATTCGAGCAATATGGGGATTTTTATACCAGAGTCTTTTCCTCAAAGCGGAAACCGCGAGATTGCGGAAAACACCGCGAAGATAATTCACGAAATTGCCGAGCTTACTGACGGAAATACAATGGCTCTTTTTACTTCATACGATTCATTGAATATGGTGTGTGAAGAGCTCGAAGAAATCTCAGACAGAAAAATATATTCGCAGGCTGATCTGGACGCTTTCCGTGCGGCGAAATATTATATTGAAAACCCGGGTTCGATTCTGCTCGGCACGCATTCTTTCTGGCAGGGCATAGATCTAAAAGGTGATCTTCTAAAGTCGCTTGTAATAACTAAGCTTCCTTTTCTTCCGCCCGAAAGACCGGATGTCGAAGCGAAGTCGAAATATATCGAAAAATGCGGCGGAAATTCTTTTTCGGGGTATCAACTGCCTGCGGCTGTTATTAAATTTAAGCAGGGGATCGGAAGGCTCATTAGAAGCAGCGGCGACTGCGGCATTTTAGCCCTACTTGACACGAGAATTGTTACTAAGAGCTACGGTCGTGTTTTTCTTTCGTCTCTGCCTCATAAAAAAATAAAGACGAAGCTTTCACTTTTCGAAAATTTTGCCGAGAGATCTTTCCGCAAAACCGATAATATAGATGAAGCCTAAAATGTTATTGACTGCTGTGAAAAACAAGTTCTATTAAAAGCATTACTATTTCGGGGGATTTCAGATGAGAAAAAACTGTTTAATATTTCTTGTACCGCTTTTATTTTTTGCGGTGTCATGCGGTTTTGAGCTTCCCCTGAATGAAATGTCTTCCGCTAAGATTTCTCTTTCTAAAGCAAAATCTGTTGATGCTGAAAAATTCGCTTCAGACGAATACTCTGCTGCGTCTGATTTTCTGATGAAGTCTCATGATGCGATCAGGGATGAAAAGGCTGAAGATGCCAAAGCCAATGCGGTAAAAGCTAAAACTTCTGCCGATCAGGCTTATGAAAAAGCTCTTCCTCTCTGGTCGGAAAGTTATCTTACCGAAGCCAAAAAAAGTGTTGATGAGATGAAATCCTCGGGATCTGAAAAATTCGCGCCTAAAGAGAATGATGCTGTTATCAAACTTCTTGCCGATGCCGAAAAAGATTATTCTGATAAAAAATATTTTGAGTCAAAAGATAAAAGTGTTCAGGTAAAAGCTCTTGCCGATAAAACAAAATTCAGCGTACTTGCCGCGATTAATTCTAAAAAAGGTTCTTTGAAGAACCGCCTCAATGCTCTCAAAGCCTCTCTTTCTGATCTTGAGTCTGACGGAGCATCAAGACTATTTTCTGAAAAGACCGAAACAGCTAATGCGAAAGTAAAATCCGCGGATTCTAATATAAATGATACAAAATTTGATGATGCCGATAAAGACCTTTCTGATGCGGAAGCAATTGTTAATGAACTTAAGATTTCTCTCGGCGGCAAAAAAAAGACTGCATCGGATAAAATCGCGGCGGTTGAAAACGAACTTACGGAACTTAAGAAATCGGCTGATAAAGATGTAGCAAAGCCCGAATCTCTTCTTTCGGATGCGAAAAAGTTTAATGCTGAAAAGGATTATGATTCAGCAGTTGTTAAGTGCGACGAAGCTCTTGCAGAAATTGACCGCCTTAAGACTGAGACTGCAAAGGTTGAAGTTGAAGAAAAAGCAGTGAAGGATGCTGTTGCTGAAACAGTTAAAGATGATGACGGATTTCCTAAAGAATATATCGTCAAATATGATAAAAAGAAAAGAGACTGCTTGTGGCGCATTGCCGGCAATTATTATGATAAACAGTACGACATGTGGCCTTTGATTTACATGGCGAATAGAGATAAGATAAAAGATCCCGATCTGATTTTTCCGGGTCAGAAGCTCGTAATTCCTTCACCGAGTCTTTATTATAAGAAGAAAGAAGATGAATCAAAGAAGGCTGAGGAAGTTTCATCCGATATCGAAAATATAAATTCATCAGGTATTGAAAACAAAGTCTCCGGAACAGTTGATAAAAAAGATTCTGACAGAACGGAAACCGGAACTGAAGAATCGAGTTCAGTTGATAAAACAAAAACTGAAACTGACGGACAGAAGATTAACCAGGATTCATCAAAGAAAGAATCAGCTGAATCAGAAAAAACTTCTTCTGCTACCGGAAGTAAAGTTAACGTAAAGAATTCTGATAGTAAAAAAAAAGCGGTTAAGTCCGAACTAAGCCCGAAGTCTTTTAAGACAGATCAAGTAAATAATGCTGCATCGGATAAAGAAAAGGCTCCATTAGAAAAAAATACTTCTGTAAAAAAAACATCTGAAAATAAAGATTCAAAGAGCGCTGGTTTAAAGAACAAAAAGTCCGGACAGGCAGAAACCAGTTCGGCTGAAAAAAAGAAAGTTGCATCTGACTTGACTAAAGATGAAAAGGTTTCGAAAACTGACTCGGCAAAGACAGGAATTTCTGATTCTGTAAAAGACAAAACTAAAACGGTTGCTTCTGCTAAAGATGAAAAGTCCGCTGATAATAAAAAAGCCGGTTCAACCGAAGCGAAAACCGGAAATAAAAGCGCAGAAACAAAAGCTGTAGCTGATGATTCTGATGAAGCGCTTTTTAACGCTATAAATAAATATGAAAAAGATCCGGTTGAGAAAGATAAAACAGCTGAAAAGACTAAAAAATCTCCTGCAGAAGATAAACAGCTGAAAAAGCCGGACAGTACTTTTGACATTATTACAGAGCATTCCGGAAAATGAAAATTATTCTTTTATGCCTTTTTATTTTTTCATTTATCTCGGCACGTGAAATTAATCCCGACAGCATTTATTTCAGGCAGAACTCAAAATCATTTCTGAGTCTGACTAATGCCAAGCTTGATCTCTATAGGTTCGCGGGAGCCTTTGAAGCGGATAGCGGTGTTGCCTTCTTCGGATGGATCTCGCCTTCGAAATTGTTTTATGTTAAGGAATTCGAAAATCCTCTGTTCTTCGTATGCATCGAGTATGATGTTTCCAAACGTTCAAAAAGAGAGCTGTTTCGTTATAACGGAATAGTTCAGTCCGCTAAAGCATCTCAAGACGGAAGATTTATTGCAGTCAAGAGGATGACCAGAGAAGGTTACCGCAAGTTTTCAACTGAAATTATTATAAGAGATATTAAGACCAATGTTTCGGATATTCTTTATCCGAAGAATCCTTTCAGTGAATTTTCATTCGATAATTCTTCAAATCTCATTTATGAAAAAAAAGGGATAATTGAATATAATCCGTTTATGCGTAAAGAACGGGTTATTCTCGGTGAAGAAAAATATTCAGCTGTGCAGAACAGCAGTGTTTCGGCATACCTTTCTCCTTCGGCGTCCTTTGTCTTTCTTCTTACAGGCGGCGGAGGAAGTTACAATGCGTATATTTTCAAAAACGGATCACTTTATGCGGAAGTTGACGGAGTAACATCCGCATCCGAAGCAGGATGGCTGAATGAAAACGAAGTTTTTTTCAGAAGGGGCGGAATAGGAAGTTATTCGCTATGTGCGTTTTCACACTCATCAAAAACATACAGAAATATTTCTCCTTCATCATATAATACCGCATCAGTCTTTTCGCGTGAGCGTGTTTCATTTTCCGTAAACGGTTCGGCGGGATATTTTGATTCTTTAAGTTCGGCTGTGCGTATGCTTCCGCTTGACGGCGAGGAGCTTGCGTTTTCGCATGATAAAAACAGATTCGGTGTTCTTTTTTCTAAACGTCTTTTTATTATGGGAATATCCGATGTTTCGTCTTCAGAATACCGTCTCAAAAAGATGATGATGGAAATTTCGGGTATTTATAAAAAAACGCTTGAGACTGAAAGCGACTGGGAAAACTCTTATGCTTCTGAATACATTAAGAAAAAAATAGAAATTTATAATACTTACAATCGGGAAAACAAATGAACAGCTTAGTCGCATTATTTCATAAATATTCATCAGAACCGGCAGTGGTTTTTGCAGTCGGTGCCTTATCTGCACTGCTTCTTCTTCTTATAATAACCAAGGTCAAAAAATATTTTGCCTTCATACTCACTGTTGTAATTGTCATTGCACTTGCATATTATCTCAGCGGTCGAAAGTTTTCCGATATCAAAAACATCGGAAAAGAAGATGTTAAAAAAATAAGTGAAGAAGCAAAGACTAAGGTCAAAGAAGATTTTTCCAAGGGTCTTCCCGGACTTAAAAAGTGATAAAAACCAAAAACATTCTCATCGACGGATTTAATCTCATTTATAAGTTTCCTCATCTTGAAGAAATGATGTATGAAAAAAATCTGATAGGAGCGATGCAGGGTCTTGTTGATTTGATTGCAGAGTACTCCGTGAAGACGAAGAAAAAGCCAGTGATTATTTTTGACGGCAAAAGAAAAGAGGGCGATAATACTGAAAAGGAAAAAG
>DAOMHE010000148.1:0-3491 GCA_035430785.1 Spirochaetota bacterium
TCTCGAAAGGAGACATTCGGGAGCTATGCTTGGAAGAAATACCGGCATATTTTTTGCTTCTCTTTCAATAGTTTCATTATTGTTCTTTTTTAATGAAAAGAGAAGAAAAGCTTCAAAATGATGCTTATAACGCGGGATTCTCTCCCGCGTTCTTCATAAATAATTCCATTCTCGCGGTGATGTTTTTATAAAGGCACTTTGATGATTTGCAGTAATTGCATTCTGAATTATTTTTCCCGTCATTAAGATATATGCCGTTAAGCGAATATCGAGGATACATTAACATTTTTGAATTGATCGATATAAGGTTCTGATCGGGTTGTACAATAGAAAATATTTCTGCACTTTTTTCGATAGGGATCATGTTGCCGGGAGTAAGAAGCGTTCCTGTTATAAAATTTTCTGATAACAGTTTGTTCTTAAGATTATAAAGAGCATAATATGTGAGTGTTGATGCGATTATATCATCAATAAGTCCTTTGTTGTAATCATCATAATTTTCTTCAGAATTTAATCCTGTTGTGAGAGTGAAAACCGCACTTGAGTATTTTGTATCACCGTAAATAGATTTTTCGGGAGGAAGAATTTTGAAAGCAAAATAAGGTTTATATTTAGCAAGAATTTCTTTTGTTCTTTCTTTGATGTAAAATGAGTACTTGTCTCCGAATTTAACACGGTGTGTTTCTTCTTCTACAAAGCATGTTATTTTTTCAGAAGTTATTTTCAAATGAACCCCAGTATGGGCAGTAATGTTTTATTCTGCACATACCGGCAAATCATTTTTTATTACGGATTTACAGTTTCATTTTTTTCTTCTGCTTTAGCGCTTTCGTTTTTATTCTTTGCATCATAATCCGGAACTCTTGCTTTTTCAATTCTAAAAAGCATCTTTTCTACATCAACTGCATCAGGTTTGTACTTCTCAGGTACGCGATCGTCATAAATCGGATACTTTGTAATCATTCCCATCGTGATGTCGTACTTATTAATGATATCATTGAGATTTTTTTCATTTAACACATGGAATATTTCTATTGCATCTTTTTTGCCCTGACGGCAGTATTTTATAACTCCCATATATGTATCTATAATGAAATTGATTTCACGTTTTGTCTTTTTTTGTTTTGAAGAAATATAAAGATAATCGGGCGTTTCGAGAAGACGTCTCGCATCACCTAAACATTTGTATCCGTTTTTCAGATTAGCTTCGATTTTCTGACGTTTGAAGAAATAGTAATAAGTCTTTGTATCATAAGGTTTTTTTTCAACTAACGGATCAATGGGTCTGAAAAAATATTTCCAGAGACCGCTGTTTTTCCCATATTCCATTATTACGCCGATAGCCTGTGTGGATACTGTATCAAGCATTTCCTTTGTTCTTACAATGTATCCGTCCGATATTTCCTTTGTAAAAATAATCAGCTCAAGTTTTAAATCTGAATACAGTTCAACCGATGTCGGAGGTGTTTCTTCATTCGGTTTTATTGCCTCATCTTCCAGAAAACTTCCGCGTGCGAAGTTTTGCCCGTAATGAACTTCTGTTGCTTTTTGGAATTTTACTTTAAGTTCTTCGTATTTTTTCTTTTGTTCATCAGTACCAAGATTGTCGACGATGATGCGTAAATCCCGTATCAAGCTGAGTGTATAAACGTAATCTTCCTGAGATACAACAGCCGGAGACACGGCGGATAGACCGGACCAGGCCGATATTAAAGTTATAATTGCTAAAAGTTTTATAAAAGTACGCATTTTCACCTGCCGACATTGCTCTTTCCTTTATAATCGGAAAATTCTTGACGCTTCTTTATTCATTTTATTTAATAAACCTGACAGCGGCGATCATAAAAACGCTTTTTGGCGATTAATGACAGTAATTTAAATATTTTCGTTTTGTTCTTTTTTGCCAATACAGAGGGTAAGATGGGTGATGATGTTAAGAAGATTTCTTTCAGGTCAAAAACACCTTTAAGATGTCCGATATGCTCAAATGAATTTTTCCGGGAAGAACTATTCTCAGGCGGCGGAAGATTAATCGCAGGGAAACTGACCAGTGAATTGCGCCGAACTTATGAAGAGAATGCGAAATTCGGTAAAATATACCCGATGGCATATATCCTTAATGTCTGTCCGAGATGTCTTTATGTGTCCTTTCAAAAAGACTTTGAAAATCTTCTTCCTGAAGAAATTGATAAAATTAGAAATATGTCTCAGGCCCGCATTGATACATTAAAAAAATATTTCGGGAATATTGATTTTAATTCTGATAGAACCCTTGCTCATGGAGCTGCTTCATATCTTTTGGCAGTGGATATTTACGGATTGCGTAATAAAAAAGTTGCACCGACTTTCAAGAGGGCAATTGCCTCTATCCGTGCGGCATGGCTTTTTGCCGATCTTGCGAAAGAGAAGCCTGATATACCTTACGGTAAAATTTCTGAATTTTTCTATAACAAAGCATATTCGTTTTACGGTATGGTACTTGAACTGTTTCAAAACGGCGGTGAGCCTGTAGAAGCCGCCGGAAATCTCGGCCCCGATACTGATAAAAACTGGGGTTATGAAGGAGTTCTTTTTCTATATTCATCTCTTACGGTCAAAATAGGTGCAAAGGAATCCGACCTTCAAAAGAGGCTTGAAAATCTAGAGCGGACTAAACGTTATCTGAGCAGAATATTCGGAATTGGAAAATCGACTAAACAAAAGCCCGGTCCGTTGATTGATATGACCCGCGATATGTATGATAAAATGAATACTATGATAGATGAGATCAAGGGTCAGTCAGAGCCCAATCAGTGAGAATAGCGGCGCTTCTTCAATATGACGGAAGTGCTTTCTGCGGATTTCAATTGCAGAAAGGGCTTGATATACGTACGGTTCAAAGCGATGTTGAAAAGGCATTGGGAATCATTTTTTCCGAAGAAGTTAAAGTAACAGCTGCAGGCAGAACGGATTCAGGTGTTCATGCCATGGGCCAGGTGATTCATTTCGACATACCGCGCGATATGAATCTGCAAAAGCTCGCGATTTCTATAAACGGAATTCTTGAAAAGGATGTTTCCGTTAAAAATCTTTTTATTGTTCCGGATCATTTCCACTCGCGCTATTCGGCGTGCGAAAGAGAATACAGATATATTATTCACAATCATCACTTGAGGAGTCCGTTCAGTCTTTATAGGGCTATGTGGGTTTCTCTTCCTCTTAATATTGAAAGAATGCGCGAGTCTGCGTCGTATCTGATTGGAGAACATGATTTTGCTTCATTTTGTAAAACCTGTTCGGCATCAGAGGGGACTGTAAGAGAAATAAGCCGGATAGATATTGAAAAGCGTGATGATCTTATTTATATTGATATTGCAGGCAATGCTTTTCTTCATAATCAGATCAGAACCATTGTCGGTACGCTTGTTTCTATTGAAAAAAGCAAAACCGATCCTGTGATGATGAAGGAAATTCTTTTAAAAAAGACACGCCTTGCATCAGGAGATACGGCT
>DAOMHE010000148.1:3591-5593 GCA_035430785.1 Spirochaetota bacterium
GATGATGAAGGAAATTCTTTTAAAAAAGACACGCCTTGCATCAGGAGATACGGCTCCGCCGTACGGACTATATTTTATGAATGTAAAATATGATCCTCCGCTTGAGTCTTATGTTTCGGCATTTTGAAGTTTTAACGGAAAAGTTTTCTGCGGCCTATGCTTACGGAAATTCTGTCAGGAAAATCAATTCCGAATTTTAGATCAGAATGTAGAGCGTTATTTTTTCTTTTTGTTTTTGACTTATAATTTACGCCTCGTTCTTCACCGATGTTTTTTCCGCCGTAAAAAATTATAAACGGAGAAAGAAATAAGTCTTTGATGAATGAACTTTTTATATCTGCTGAAGACTCAATGCTCATTGAAAAGTCTCTATTTTCGAAAACTGATTTAATCTGTTTTAGTTCGGCGAATGCTGTTAATATTTCCTTTGATTTTCCGAAGACAAAACTGCCCGCAGTACGTTTCTGAATAAAAAGCTGATGAGAATATTCGATAGTATTTAATCCGGATTTAAGTTCTGCATATATTCTTTCAGAAATGAAATCAGATGTATTTCTCGAAGTATTTGCAGGAGATAAGTTTACTCCGTTGCATGAAAAAAAAATTTCATCCGGATTTCTGCATATAATTGAAAAAGCCGCATTCGCAGGTGTAGTTCTGAAAATATTTATTCTGGTATGGAAAGAGCATAACGGATTAAGCTCTCCGGAGTCAGAAAATGAAATTTTTATTTCGGCATAATCATTCATCGTTAATCCGCTCGGTGTTTTTTTTCCAGAAACACCAATTTGAGAAAATTGTAAAGCTCATTTTGAAATTTCTCTATATATTAGACCTGATATAGTTTGTTATTGACGCGATTTCACCAGAAAGTCATATAAAACGTGCGGAGGATCTATGCGCAAAATTATTATGATCTCGTTCATAACCTTTTTTTCTTTTTTGAATGCGGAGAAGATAAGCCTTCCGGTTGAATCATTTACTCTTTCAAACGGATTAAAGGTTGTTATTGTTAAAAATAATGAAGTCGCGGTTGTTTCATGCCGTCTTTACTATTTCGTAGGATCAATGTATGAGGGTCCGGGCACAAGCGGACTTTCTCATATGTATGAGCATATGATGTTTAAGGGAACTAAAATTCTCGGGACAAAGGATTATAATAAGGAACTTCCATATATCCGCAAAATGGATATTATTGCAGAAAATATTCAAAAGCTTAAAGATTCGGGTGCATCTGATGATGACGCACGGATTGTTAAAATGAAAAAAGAAATCTACTTTCTGCTCTCTGAACAGAGAAAATATATAAAGAAAGATGAGATATGGGAAACTTACCAGAAAAACGGCGGTTCCAAGCTTAATGCCTGGACAAGTGATTATCTCACGGCATACTTGGTCACTTTGCCCAAGAATAAGGTCGAACTTTTTTACTGGATAGAATCCGACCGTATGCAGAATCCCGTTTTGCGTGAATTTTACAGCGAACGCGATGTTGTTGCTGAAGAACGCCGTATGCGTTATGAAAATCAGCCGGTTAATTCCTATTATGAAAATCTGTTAGGCAGGTTTTATACCGTTCATCCGTTTAGAATTCCTACTATCGGTTATATGAGCGATATTCAGTCGTATACCCGGCCGAAAATGGAAGAGCATGTAAGAAGGTATTATACTCCTGATAATGCGATGATTGTCCTATCCGGAAACATAGATTCGAAAAAGGCCCGCAAAGATATTGAAAAATACTTCGGTAATATTCCGCGTGCGCCTAAGGCGAAGCAGACTGTTGTAACCAGAGAACCTGTACCTGAGGGAGAAACTCGGTATATCATGAGGGCGGATTCGGAACCTCGTATTGACATTATGTTTCATATTCCGCCGTATCCGCATAATGATGTTTTTGCCCTTGATGTTATTGAAGGTGTTCTCGGAGGAAGGACCGGCCGTCTTTATAAGCGTCTTGTTGATTCAGAAAAAATATGTACCGATGCGGATGCTTCCAACT
>DAOMHE010000149.1:0-5567 GCA_035430785.1 Spirochaetota bacterium
ATCCGGACTTTTATGGAATTAATCCTATTCTTGAACCTATTGTATACGAATTCAATAATATTGCTAAATATTGGAATCCTGATGATTATATTGAATATATATCATCAGAAAAAGGAATGGAATATGTTAAAAACAATAAACGGCTATTAGGGAATAAGCATATCAAGGAGTATTATAAAAAAATATTAAATAATGAATCAGAATTTATGCGTAAAGAAGTGTGGTAGTCGTGCCGGAATAAATGCAAAATCAAACTGAGGTTTTTGGATTTGATGTTTCTACTTTTTCAGCAGAAACGGTAACATTAAGAGTGGAAAACGTTGTTGATTTTGTTAAAATATTTTTGATTAAGGATTATTGCATGAACCAAAGAATTAAATATAATTTAGTCACTATAATATGCCCGATATTGATGGTAGTGTTTTCTGAGTTGTCATTTGAAGTAAGTGATAAATTTATGCCCATGATTTACGTCATTCTTGTTATATGTATTTTTATAAGACACATGATAAAATGCCCGAACTGTAATTATAAGACAGGAAAAGGGTTGTTTAAATTTGGTAATTATTCTGTAATATGGTGGAAAGTATTTGCTCCGAAAAAATGTATTCGTTGCGGCTATGATTATAACGCAAACAGTAAGATAGAATGCTCTAAAAGTGAAAATTTTAAGATTTCAAAATATGCGAGATATAATACAGTTTTAGGTATATTTATTTCTAGTTTCTCTTTTGTAGGAATTTTAATTTCTTTTATTGGTTCAAAATTCTCGGATAATATTATGAGAATCAATATAATATGGATTAAATATATGCCGTTTCTTTTATTTATAGGTTTGATGTTTTTCATAATGGGATATGTTTTAAAAAATACTAAGAAAACATCGCTGCGTATATTTATTTCTATCGCATTGATTTTTAATTCTATGACTCTAATTTTCTGGTTTATATTGTATGCACTTGATACAAGAAATACTTTTAATGAATTTATAAACGGAATAAGTATGCTGAAAATTCCTATTAAATCAGAATACGTGTTTATAGTTGTTGTGATAATAATGGCTGTATTTATCGTGATTCCGTTTATTTATAATATATTAAATATATTTAATCAAATCCGCGAATCGGAGAATAGATGAATGACAACTTTACGCGTTAGCGATCGAAGCGGTATCCTTTTGCGGAGCAAAAGATACAAGCGGAGAGCGCGGCGCAAGTATGAGAATAAGTAATGATTGGAGTGTTTAATCAATTCGTGTTGAAATTTCTTTTTGAACAAAAGACGAGCGCAACGCCCGTAAGGAACAACCTGCTGGCATTAAAACCAAGAGCAAAGGTAAATGAATAATTCATTAAAAAAGGTGAAAGAATGCAAAAGATTATAATTTTAATACTATTTGTCCAATTGATGATTATGTTTATATTTATTATAATTGCTAATATAAAAGCGATTAACTATGATAAATTATTAAAAGAAAGATTTCCTGAGCGCTTTGAAAAGGAGCAAAAAATAAATAATATTACTGATATAATTATACCCCAAAAGGTTATTGACTTCTTTTTATTAAAAGATGAGGATAAGGAATTAAATAATATTAGATTGCAATCAAAATTATGTGCGTTGATCGCGATACTATCACTGTTTGGACTCGGAGTATCATTTATAATATTTAGTTTTATATTTTTATGAAAAATAAAAAACTACCCGTGTTGTGATGGTATTCCCCTGACACATATTTCTGAAAAATAATATCCCTAAAACTATTAGAAACTCAAAAATATCTTGCAGTTAATTATTTTGCTGTTACACTGACCGGATGAAAAGCGTCGTTGCACTTTCAAAACTTGGTTCGTATAATCTCCGTGATGTAAAGGAAGCCCTCAATAATATTTTCACACTTTCCGGCGGCATTGAATCTTTAAAAGCAAAAGGAAACAGAGTTCTTCTGAAGCCCAATATGCTGATGGGTGCGCATCCGGATGAAGCCGTGACGACGCATCCGGCGGTATTTGAAGCTGCTGCTTCTCTTTTTCTTGATCACGGTTTTATTGTCAGTGCGGGGGATTCTCCTGCTGTCGAATCGGTTTACAGTGTTGCCGAAAAATGCGGAATCGCACAGGCCGCGCGCAGGCTCGGTGTTCCGATTCTAGACTTTAAGACACCGTTTCTATTGAAGCACCTCAGGGAAAAATTACGAGAAAATTCAATATTGCGAAAGCAGTTGTAGAAAATGATGTAATTGTTTCCATCGCTAAACTAAAAACTCATCAGCAGATGTATTATACCGGCGCCATTAAAAACATTTTCGGTGTTATCAGCGGTCTTGAAAAATCCAAATTTCATTTTCGCTTTGTCGAAAGAAAATATTTTGCCGGAATGATTGTAGATCTTCATGACATAGTTGCTCCATCATTTGCCATTATGGATGCAGTCGTATCGATGGAAGGCGACGGTCCTAGAAACGGTTCGCCTGTCAGTACGAATTTTATCGGTGCGTCATTCGATCCTCTCGCATTGGACTGCGTATGTTCGGAAATTATCGGTTACAAATCTGATGATATTCCGATTCTTTATGAGGCGAAAAAACGCCGTGAAAGTTTTGAGATCGAAATCGCCGGTGATGATGCCGTATCATTAAAACCTTCATCTTTCAAGCTTGTTGAAAAAGTCACAGACATCGCTTTTCTCCGTAAAATTCTTAACCGCAGAATTTATAATCTCGTCCGCAATGTTTTTATACCTGCTCCTTCAATAGGCAAAAAATGTGTTTTGTGTATGAAGTGTTTTTCGATATGTTCTCCTCAGGCTATTTCAGTCAGTCAGTCTAAAGAAGGCAGGCATTTGAAGGTCGATTTGTCAAAGTGCATCCGATGCTACTGCTGTCATGAAGTCTGTGCTTTTGACGCGATGACTATAAAACGTCACCTGAAATTCTGATTTTGTTAAGATTATGTTCAGTCTTAATTTTAAATTTATACCAGCCATATTCTATTGATTTGACATTTTCTGCTCGTCAGATCTACAATAATCACGACTTTGTTAATCGGGGAATTTATGAAAAGTAAAGGTATGCGAATCGGAATTCTGACAGCAGGAGGGGATTGCCCGGGGCTTAATGCTGCTATACGCGGTGTCGGAAAGAGCGCCATAGTTCAATACGGTATGGAAGTTATCGGAATCTGTTCCGGCTTCAGGGGGCTGATTGACCGCGAATATGTTACTCTCACGGAAAATCTTCTTTCAGGAATTCTAACCGAGGGCGGAACGATTCTTCGTACATCAAGGGAAAAACCCTTCAAAAATGATAACGGCACTCTTGATAAGGTTCAGACTATAAAGGAAAATTATAAGGAGCTCGGACTTGACTGTCTGATCTGCCTCGGCGGTAACGGAACCATGAAAACGGCTTATCAGCTTCACAAAGAAGGCCTCAATATCATAGGTGTTCCGAAGACTATTGATAATGATGTATGGGGCACCGACGTTTCTTTCGGATTTTATTCTGCCGTGAACATCGCGACTGAGGCGATTGATAGAATTCATACGACTGCCAATTCGCATAAACGCATCATGGTAATTGAAGTGATGGGGCATCATGCCGGATGGCTTGCTCTTTATTCCGGTGTATCCGGAGGCGGTGATGTTATTCTGATTCCGGAAATTCCATACACAATGGAATCCATCTGCAGTGTTCTGACCAAAAGATATGATGAAAGAAAGCCTTATTCCATTGTGGTGGTTGCCGAAGGAATTGACACTCCTAAACCAAAAAAATCAAAGGGTCATTATATAGCTAAAAAAATAATGGAATATACCGGGCTTGAAACGCGTGAAACCATACTGGGATATATTCAGCGCGGAGGATCTCCTTCTCCAATGGACCGCGTAATTTCCACACGTCTCGGCGCTCATGCCGCGGAACTGGCTCATTCGGGAAAATTCGGTTTCATGACATCTCTGCGCGATACTGATACGGTTGCCGTTCCGCTCAAGGAAGTTGCCGGAAAAATTAAAACTGTTCAGAAAGATGATCCGCTCGTCAAGGAAGCGCGTCTTCTCGGAACAAGTTTCGGAGACTGATATGAAAAGAATTCTTCTTGTTCGTCATGGAAAGGCTGTAAAAGACGGCAATGAAACAGATTATGCCCGTTTGCTTTCCACTTCCGGAAGGAAAAATATCTATTCGCTTGCGGAAAATCTCAAAAAAGATGCGTCATGTGCTATTGACGGCTTCTATTCAAGCATTGCTTTGCGTGCGTTTGAAAGCGCTGTAATAATTGCGGAGGAGTCCGGATTTTCACGTGATAATGTTCAGATAAATGAAAGCCTTTATTCTCAGGATATGGAAGCTGTTCTGCACTGCATTGAAACTATATCCGAACGATACAGCAATGTATGTATTGTCGGGCACAATCCGCTTCTTGAAAAGCTTGCGTCATATTTTTGCGGTGATTTCGTTTTCGGTTTGCCTACTGCTTCTTGCGTAATGTTTGAATTTGATGCGGAGAAATTCGTGGAAATCAAAGAAAACAGCGGCCGTTTCATTTTCTATAAATTCATAAACGATAATCTTGACAAGTTCGGTAAAAATATAATACGCAGTCTTAGGGATGAATCCGCGCAGATGATTGATTCATTTTTTGAAAATTCAAAAAATATTTCGCCGGAGGATTTGTCTCTCAAAGCCGGTAAAATTGCACGAAAGATTCTTGATTCATCAAGTGTTGTGACTGTTCGAAGCATTGAGCTTTTAAAAAAATCGCTTTTGCTTACCGAAAAGAAAGAAAGAGAGAAGGAAGAGCGCGAAAAAGACAAGGTCATGAAAAAAATGGCAAAGATTGAAGAGAAGATGAATGAAAAGATTATGAAAATGAAAAATAAAAAGGAAATTCTGCAGAGACTTCTCGATGAAGGCAATAGCTCGAAGGATTCTTATTCTAAGGGGAATAACTCTTGAAGGATTACAGACCTAAGGAAATCAGCTGGATATCTTTCAATGCAAGGGTTCTTCAGGAAGCGAATGATCCCGGAGTTCCTCTTATGCAGAGAATCAGGTTTCTTGGAATATATTCTTCAAATCTCGATGAATTTTTTGAAATTAAAGTTGCGACCCTTAACAGGTTTGCGCCTCTCGGCAAAAAGGCATATCCTCTCATCGGCGGTGATCCTAAGAAGATACTTGCCGAGATTCAGGATATAATGTGGACGCGGCATCTTGAATTTGATACATGTTTTTCAAACATCATATCCGAACTTGAAAAGCGTAATGTCTTTTTTATGAATGAAAAGAATCTTAATGATGAGCAGAAGCGTTTTATTAAGGTTTATTTCAATGAAACCGTAAGACCGAAGATTTTTCCTGTCATGCTTGGAAAGAATATAGTTCTGCCGCCTCTGCGCGACAGATCGGTTTACCTGATGGTGAAACTTTCTAATTCAGCCGAAAAGAAAGATCAATACAGTCTTATAGAAGTGCCGTCGGGACTCATTCCCCGTTTTGTAGTTCTGCCCAGGGACGGCGAAAAGAAATGCGTTATTTTTCTTGATGACGTCATCCGTTTCGGTTT
>DAOMHE010000150.1:0-5558 GCA_035430785.1 Spirochaetota bacterium
AAAATGAACAGCGGAAAGGCTGTTTATCCCGATTCCGGGCGCGAGGGACTTTTCAAAATGATTCTTTCTTTCTGTTATCAGATATCATATGAACTCAGCTCTGAAGAGTTAATGAAGGAACTCGAAAAACGAAGAGAACTCCGCAATGAGATTAAACTCCTTGGGGGAAGCATTTGAAATTTATTACCGCTGTTTTTTTCCTGTTTTTCCTGTGCCCGGGATTATATGCTCAATCAGTTTTCAATCCGGTAAAAGTTGCCGTTGTAGAAGCACGCTTTGACTCGGTCGAGGATACTCTGAAAAAATACAAAATACCGTTTACAATAATTCCAGAGCGCATGCTTGAAAATGCCGAAGACCTTTATCAGTTTGATCTGATATTTTTTCCGTGCGGAATCGGAATATCACCTGAAACAAGTATTAACATTCTATCAAGGGGAACCAAATTCGAAGGTGTTACCCTTAAAGAAGAATATTATAAAACCGATGACGAGAAAGTCACAAAAGCGGTCAGATCATTTTTAGCAGAAGGTGGAATAGCAGTTTTTAATGATTATTCGATTCCCCTTCTCGCAAGGACGACTAAGAGACTCAAGTTTTACAATGACTTCCCGAATATAGGTCTTTCAGGATATTACACTTCTTCAGCCACAGGCGATTTTGAGAATTTTCTCGGAAGAAGACAATACGGAGTTAATTTTCCGCACGCAGGATGGGTAGTTGTTTCTCATTCATATTCCAATGATAATTATTTCTCCGCGGAAGTAAATACTCCTGTCGGAATCAAATCAGCGGTCATTTCAGGAAAAGTTCCGTTTGAAAAAGGTACGGCATATTTTACGGCTTTTCACGAATCCAATCCCATGAATGAGCTTCTGCGTTTTTTAACAATCCGGGCATATTCAACAAACTATGTTAAAAAAAACCTCCGCTATGTCGGCGGCTGGGATATGGAAACATACAGTATTTTAAATGACATTTCTCTTCTTGAGGATTTTGCGCGTACTTATAAAATAAATAAGAATCCCGGAAACAGCACTCTATTTGTTTTTTTCTCAGGCGGAGAATGGCTGGTAGAAGTATATTCAAAGGACATGAATCTTCTTTATTCGGTGGAAAACCAGGGGGATATTTTAAAGCTTGACCTTGACAGCCCCGATGAAGAAATTATCGTAAAAACAGTAAGACTCAGCGAAGAATCCGGTTTGGTTTATTCAATAATAGTCGGAAAAGGTTTACGGCTTTTCCCCTATTACAAAAGAGCCACGGTATGGACAGTTTTGATTATTCTTGTTTTGTCTTATCTTTTTTTCATGAAAAAAAGGCGTTCTCTAAAATCATCATCCAAGACGGATGATCATAATTATTTATAAGGCGGGCATCGATGGGAAAAGTAATATCAATGTCAAACCAAAAGGGCGGAGTTGGAAAAACAACCACAACGGTTAATCTGGCCGCTTTTCTCTCAGAAAAAGGGAAAAAAGTCCTGATAATCGACATAGATCCTCAGGCAAACGCCGGTTATGGTGTCGGTATAAACGCAGAAGAATCCGGCAATACAATCTATGAGGTTTTAATCGGAGAAATCAGGATTGAGGATGCGATCCATCATACAGAGTTTCCGAATCTTGATATAGTTCCTTCGAACATACATCTGTCCGGAGCACAGGTAGACATGATGGAGCTCGAAAACAAAGAGTTCAAGATGAGAGATGCTATCGCACAGATACGCGATTATTATGATTACATTTTAATAGATTGTCCGCCTTCACTTGGAATTCTTACATTGAACGCTCTAATAGCCGCAAACTCTGTTATGATTCCGCTTCAGTGCGAGTATTATGCTCTCGAAGGATTGAGCCAGCTTCTTCAAATCATATCGATGGTTCAGGAAAGCCTCAACAAATCGCTTGATATAGAAGGCGTTGTTTTAACAATGTACGATTCAAGAACCAAGCTTTCACAGCATGTTGTTAATGATGTAAAAGAACACTTCAAGGACAAGGTCTTCAAAACAATCATTCCGAGAAATGTAAAACTTTCGGAAGCACCTTCCTTCGGAAAACCTATCGGTCTTTATGACCGCATCTGCCCCGGAAGCGAAGCCTATGAACATCTTGCAAACGAGGTATTAGCTAAATGAATCCGAAAAAACCCCTTGGAAAAGGTTTAGGTGCGATAATTATAAATTCTCCCGCTCCGGCTGAGCGTCTTGAAAAAGAAATTTCCCAGGTTAAGTCAGACAGTGTTTGCGATATTTCGCTTTCATTAATAGATCCGAATCCTGATCAGCCGAGAATGCATTTTGATGATGTTGAAATTGCCAATCTAGCCGAATCAATTTCATCCGTGGGATTAATTCAGCCTATAATACTCAGAAAAGCAGACGCAGGTCGTTTTCAGATCGTTGCCGGAGAACGCCGTTTCCGTGCTACTAAAAATCTCGGAAAAGCTTCGATTAAAGCGATTATAATCAATGCCGATGAAGAAACAAACTTTTCAATAGCTCTGATAGAAAATGTACAGAGACAGAATCTTGATCCGATTGAGGAAGCAAAAGCTTACCGTCTTCTAATAAACCGCTTCAAGCTCAAACAGCAGGATGTGGCAAAAAAAGTCGGAAAAGAAAGAGCCACGATTGCAAATTCACTCCGCCTTCTTACTCTTCCGGAAAACATACAGGAAGCAGTTTCAGCCGGAGTTATCTCACAGGGACACGCGAAAGTAATCGCATCACTTGAAGAAGATAAACAGATTCACTTCTATACACAGATTCTTGAAAAAAATCTTTCTGTCAGATCGCTTGAAAAACTTATAAATGAATCTTCAACTGAAAAAATCGCCTCATCCAAAACTGCATCAAAAAAAGACGCCCACATCCGTCATATGGAAGATAAACTCCGCTCGCTTTTCGGAACGAAGGTTGAAATACGCCATTCAGGCGGAAAAGGAAAGATAGAAATAAGCTATTATTCTCTCGATGATTTTGAACGCATTGTCGAAAAAATTGAAAAATAAGAAAATCCCGCGCAAGCGGGTTTTCTCATAATTCTCCACAGCACTTCAATTGCAAAAAAGCCTTGATTAATATTTTCACAAACATATACTTTTCTTAATAAAATATTATCCGGAGGAAGAATGAAACTATTTTCAATTATTTTGTCTGCGGCAATCATATTCACAGCAGTCGGTTGCGAAACTGCTCAGCCGAAAGCAGATACTAAACCGGCAATGCAGGATCAGATGGATAAGGCCGGTCCAATGGATTCTCTGAAAGCCGAATTTAAAAGCAAAGTCAAACCGATACCTTTCGCTTATAAATCATCACAGTTAAAACTGAATGATCCTAAATATTCAGTAGCAGGTCAAAATCTTGATTCTTATATGAAAAAGATTGTACTGCCTGCTTTGTCTCAGGTAATAAACGCTCTTCCTGAAGGCAAAAAGATAACAGTTAACGGTTATGCAAGCGCGAAAGGACCTGAAAATGCCGAGAAGGGAAAGAAAGGGAATATTGCGATTTCACAGGAAAGAGCTGATGCAGTTCTTTCTTACATCCTTAAAAACAGCAAGATATCCAAAGACCGCTTCGAAACAAGGGCTAACGGTTCTTCGAATACACTGCCTGACGTAAATCCGCGCAGTGATAAAAACTGCAGAGTTGAGCTCGACATTGAATAAAAAATAAAAAATGCCGCCGGTAGTCCGACGGCATTTTTTAAGCTTTTTAACAGCTTCTATAAGAAAAAATTACTTCTTATCGTCAGCAGAAGACATTGCAGTCTGCATGTCCTCGATAGCTTTCTTGAAAACTTCAGAATCAGCATATTTAACAGCAGAAGCCATCATAGCTTCCTGGAATTTTTTCATTGCTTCTTCCATCTTCTTAGTTTCTTCTTTGAAAGCGTCTTTCTTTTCATCAAGTTTGTAGTCAGGATTCTTTGCTTCCAAAGCTTTTCCTTCAACTACAAGTTTAGCCATTTCTGCACTGAAAGCTGTAAGAGCAGCAGCAGCAGCTTTATCGTCACCAGCAGCAGTAAGTTTAGCAGCAGCAGTGTCGAAAGCAGATGCCATCTTAACCATCATTTCTTTTGCCTGAGCTTCAGGGTTTTTTGAACATGCAACTACAGAAAGAAGAGCAGTTGCGAAAACGAGAGCAAAAATCTTTTTCATCTAGATTCTCCTAATTATTTTGCCTTTTTGGCAAAGCCGTCCATTTTGAATCGGCTAGGACATTTAGTCTAATAATTACGAAAAATACAAGAAAATTAAGTGCTTATTCAAATTTTATCAAATCCGTCCAACCGGTACACTGTCTCCGGAATTTTGTTTTTTTAAACATTTCATGGTATCCATTACTATAAAAAAATATACAATCAGCCTATTTGTCTAAAAAATATTTAAACATTTTCATTTAATATGCATTTCAGAATTGACATTATTGAAAAATGTTCAGTTAATCTTAACTTCAACTGTAAATTTGAATTCGGAGGAAAAATGAAAATTAACAGATTACTCGCGGCATTAGCCATGATCTTCACAGCATCTTCCGCTTTTGCCGGAAGCATTGACTATCTCTCAAATCAGAGTGCCGACTATCTGCGCACCTTCTGCAGAAACGCATCCACTGACGCAGACTCAGTCCATTACAACCCTGCGGCAACAGCGTTCATGAAAGACGGAGTAGTTCTCTATCTTTCTTCTCAGACAATACTTAGAACCTATTCCGGCGAACTTATTTCACCCGCGACCGAACCATTAGGGAAAAATGATGTTTACGAATCAAAAAAGCCATCACCGATCGTTCCCAATTTTTACGGTATTTATAAAAAAGATAATTATGCAATCTTCGTAGGCGCTGGACTAATAGCAGGCGGCGGATCTGTCGATTATAAAGACGGTGTTGCAATGATGGTACTCACTGGAGCGCAAAATGATCCGATGATGGTTTATCAAAATGGAAACCTCAAAGGTTCGAGCCTCTATTATTTCGGAAGTGCAGGCGGCTCTTATGCTCTAAATGAGACTCTATCAGTTTCGCTTACAGCACGCTTTGTTTACGCAGAAAAAACTTTTAAAGGCGAAGCTAATTATGTTATACCATTATATGCAAATATGCCGCAAACTCTTGAAGTTGATGCTGAAAAAACCGCAAAGGGAATCGGCGGAATAATCGGCGTCACTTACAAAAAAGACGCAATGGTTTTGGCCGCGCGTTTCGAGACTCCGACCAGACTCAATTTCAAAACAAAAGTCCATGACAATAAATCTTTCGGTCCAACTTTTGTAGACGGATCGAAGCAAAGATATGATCTTCCTGCAATGTTCGGTCTCGGTGGAAGCTATACAATAGATAAGCTTATGATTTCTGCAAGCTTTGACGGATTTCTAATCGGACTTACAAACTATGATGATGACGGCTATTCAGAAGACTATGATCCTTTCGGATATGAAGTCTCTGCATCTGCTGAATACGCTGTTATCCCTGACTTTCTAAAAGTTTCTGCCGGTTACATGTACGCCAATGTAGGCGGAAATTCCGATACTTACAATGATTT
>DAOMHE010000151.1:0-5555 GCA_035430785.1 Spirochaetota bacterium
CGACAATCATTCTTACTGAACTTATTGCCCGTAAGGCTGTTAAGGGCAAGTTTGTAAAAATATCCAGAACTTTCTTCGGCAGAATAAGAAATACCTTTTCTGATAAAAGTGAAGACTTCGGAATGGGATATAAAATTGAACAGGAACTTGCTGAATGCGAACTTCTTGTAATCGATGATTTCGGTGTACAGCGTGACTCCGCCTGGGAACAGGAGACTCTTTATAATCTTATCGATGCACGTTATGAAGCAGAGCGTCTTACAATTATTACGTCGAATTCAAATCCCGAAAAAGGATTAAAGGAACTTTCTGAAGGCCGTATTCTTTCAAGGTTGAAGGAAATGACTAATATCATTGAATTATCCGGTACGGACAGAAGGGAAGCGCTTTGAATAGAATATTTCTTTCGTTCGGAAGTAATATCGGCGATAGAAGAAATTATATTGAAGATGCGTTTCTAAGACTTTCAAATCATGGAAAAATAATAAATAAAAGCGATATCATAGAAACTGAACCTGTTGATTATACCGAACAGAATAAATTCTTAAACTGCGTTGCGGAATTTGAAACAGAAGAAGCACCGGAAATTCTTCTGAATTCATTGAAAAATATTGAAAAAGAAATGGGAAGAGTCAAAACTATCGACAAGGGGCCGCGTATTATCGATATTGACATTCTTTTATATGGAAACATTGTTTTACAATCAGAAATACTTACTATTCCTCATAAATCCATGATTAATAGAAAATTTTTTTTAGAACTTCTTCTGTCACTTGATTCGGAAATTGAAAATCCTGTTAACGGAAAACCATTCAAGGAGTATCTCGATGAAAACTAAAACTATTATTGATTTCATTGAAATGAAAAAAAGCAAAGAAAAGATAAGTGTAATAACATGTTACGATTATTCTTTTGCGCGTATCGTTGAAAAATCATCCGTCGATATGATCCTCGTCGGTGACTCCGCCGGAATGGTTTTTGCAGGATACGATTCAACTATTCCTGTTTCCATGGAAGAAATGATTTATCATTCAAAAAGTGTACGCAGGGGAACTTCAAAATTCATTGTCGCTGATATGCCTTTTATGAGCTATCAGACGTCTGACCGCGACGGTCTTATTAATGCAGGAAGACTGCTGAAAGAAGGCGGAGCCAATGCTGTTAAGATAGAAGGCGGTTTTTCTACGGCTCCCTTGATAAGAAAAATTACCGATGCTTCAATTCCGGTGATGGGTCACATAGGGCTTCAACCGCAATCTGTCAATATGACCGGCGGATACAAGGTTCAGGGTAAAAATCCAAAAGATGCTCAAAGAATTATTGAGGAAGCAAAGATTTTGGAACAGGCGGTGGTTTATTCAATTGTTGTCGAACTTGTAGTTGAAGATGTTGCCCGTAAAGTATCCGAATCTGTAAGTGTGCCGGTTATAGGCATAGGTGCCGGAAGATTTACCGACGGTCAGGTTCTTGTAATAAATGATATGCTCGGGGCTGACAGTTCGTATCAGCGTAAATATTTAAAAAAATATGCAGATATGGAAAGCCTGGTTCTGGGTGCTCTTAATGAATATTCTTCCGATGTGAAAGATGAAAGATTTCCTTCCGAAGAAAACTCGTTTATCTGATTTTGCGTTTAGGAAGAAAGGGAATATCCTTCCCTTTTTTGTAAAGGTAAACAAGAGCAAAGAGAATGGCTGTATCCAATGCTGTAATTATTGAAAGATAAGTCAGATCCCCGCCGTTATCTGAGCATCCGCAGGCGTTATATTTTCCGCTGACAACTGAAAATATTTTAAGTAAAATTCCTGCAAAAAGAATAATTGAAGAAAGAGAAAATGCCGCTTTTCTTTTAGCTGAAAGAAAGACAAATATTCCGCACGAAGCAAATAATCCGCTTGAAAGAAAAACGAAGAGTGCAAGAAATTCTTCGGGTAAAATGCCGTAAACGCGAGTCATTCTGATTTCGCGATCCGCAAAAAACAAAGCTGTAAAATTCTGCATCAGATAAAATGCAGCTGCAATTCGGATCGCAGTATCTGTTATTTGTTTAATTCTTTTCATATTTATATCCCGCAATCTGCCAAAGGTTCATTCCGCTTTCTAAAATATAGATTGTATTGGGATAGCCAAGCGAGTTTATATATTTTGCCATAAGTATGAGATCAATTTTTTCTTCAGATGAATCATATATCACAATCTCAGCGGAATTTTTTATCTTTTGTGAATGGTTCATTACGGATTCAAAAACATTGCCATTCCATGAAATGTTTACTGAAGAAGGAATATGCTCTTTTTCAAATAAGGCGTTTTCTCTCGCATCAATAAATAATGCTCCGCTTTTATTTTTATGAAAGGCTTCTGTGACATTGATTTTTGTAATATAACGCGGATAGTTATCCGTTTTCGGGATTATATCGAAACCGGATTTTAAAAAAAAAGAGGAAATTGATAACAGCAATCCGACTGATATGATAAAAATCATATCCCTAAGAAAGAAAAGATTAATAATTGTTCGCTGCGGTTTTCTGTTTTTCTTCTTCATGCTTTATCTGATCGATTGTAATATCAAGTCTGGCGAAAAGATCATAGAGATTAGGATCTATTTTGTTTTTTTCGGCTTCAGCACGCAGTATCGCAAGAGCCTTTTCGTGAGGAAGTGATCTTTTATACGGTCTGTCATTTGCGGTCAGTGCATCATAAATATCGGCTATTGCAATCATTCTTGACTGAATAGGAATTTTGTCTTCAGTGAATCCGTTAGGATAACCGGTTCCATCGAGTTTTTCATGATGCATTAATGCTATTTCTGGAATCTTGCGGAATTCACTCGGCCATGGAATCTTACTTACAAAATTATATGTATGAAGTACGTGGCTTTCAATTTCTTTTCTTTCTTTGTCGTTGAGAGATCCTCTTTTTATGCTTAAATTCGACTTTACTTCGTCCGTCATTATATCGATGAGCTTTCCTTCAATATCATAACATTTGATTTCAGCAATCTGTTTGTTTAAGTTTTCAATTATCTCGGCAGGATTAGCCTCGGAAACAGTGGGTTCGTTAAGAGCTGCGATGGAATTCTTTATTTTTAGAACCATTTCGAGAAATTTAGATTTTTCCGCTTCAATTTTCTGGATAGAACTGTTCTGGTCAGTATCAGCATTCTTAAAGAAATCAGATGTGTACTGAAGTTCAACATTTTTATAAAGATAATTGAGCTTGAGGATCAGATTCTGCAATTCAAAAGGATACAGTTTTTTTTCTTTCATGAAAATGCTTGGATCAATATAAACTTTTCCGAAATCATGAAGAAGGGCTGCAAATTCAAGCTCTTTGATCTGAGTATCCGTGAATTGATTCTGAGCGAAAGCGCCGCCTTTTTCGGTGTTGATTGCAAGTGCAAGACGGCGGCAGATTTCTGCAACACGAAACGAATGACCTGAAGTTGCCGGATCGCGGGATTCAATTGCCGATACGGATGCCTTGACAAATTCTTCGAACTGATTCTGAATCTGCTGAATCATACGGTTGTTTTCAATTGCAATTGCCGCCTGTGCTGCAACTGATTCCATAAGAGATTCATAACGGCGGTCAAAAGGACGGACCTTTTCGCGGAAATCTTCTTCTGTGTTTAGTGCAATTTCAAAAGCTTCATTACCGGTTGAAAATGTCGGGTCAATTGGCTCCTTGCAGTTGATAAGCTGAACGACTCCAATAACATCATTCGCATGATTGCGCATAGGGATGACTATCATGGATGTTGAGCGGTAATTATTGCTAAGATCGAATTTCTTGTTGAATGATATCGGATCATTGGGTGAAAGCTTGTAGACGTCAGGAATGTTAAGAACTTTTCCAGTGACTGCAACATAGCCTGCTATTGAATTTGTATCAAAAGGGATAACGAATTCTTCCAGAGGAAGATCCTTTGAGAAAGTATGTGAATATTTAAAGCGTATTCTTTTTCCGTTTTCATCTTCTTCGACAAGATATATTGAACCAGCATCTGCTCCGGTTATTTTTTTCGAAAGCATCAAAATCTGCCTGAGAAGCTTCGGCATGTTTTTTTCTGTTGAAAGCGACCGGCCGATTTTTATCAGGTCTTCCTGATCCTGTTTCATATCAAGGAGACGAGCCAGATACTTGGCGCTTGATTTGCGGTCCTTCATTCTCTGTTCGAGAAGACGAAACTGATATGAAGTTGTAAAAAGGAATTCACTCAGTGAAAGATTGTTTTCCCACACAAACGCAACCTGAGCGTTGGTTTCAAGATTATGATTATCTTCTTCAATATGAACCGCAAAAAAGTGGGAGAGGTTCTGCTTATTAAACATTTCGATGATCTGTGAAAGTATCGGGAGTTCGGAGTAGGTGCAGTAAATGAGAGCTATCATCGGATCATCGTTTGACGGCATGAACTTGGCTACAATTTCAGTTGAATCTCCGGTCTGTAGATCGAAGTCTGAAGATTGGGGGATTTTTATGGACGGCAAAGCGTCATTGGTAATAAAAACAATTTTATGAATACAATCGTGCATTAAGCTACAACCTGTTTGGCTAAAATATTAATCCAAATGAAAATAAGCGCTTAAAAAAACAAGTAACTTCTGCTACTTAATTTTTAACCTTATGAAATAAACTTTCCATTTTTGTTTTAGTCAAGAATAAAAACCCGCTGGACGGAGTTTTTTCGGGATTAACCTAATTGAGATTGTTAAAAGCGGAGCAGGGGTGATTTACCGCCAATCATGAAATTGGCGGTAAAAATAGTTATTTTTTCATTTTATCCGAAAATTGGTCGTTTTCAAATAAACCTTTGAATACTTCATAGCCGGTTCTGTCGTAAAGTACACCCTGTCCGTTGGCTTTATTGCCTTTATATTCTCCGATATACTTGTAACCGTTTTTCCAGTAATATGTTCCTTTTCCTTCGCGGATACCGTTTTTAAAATCACCGATATACTTATCACCGCTCGGCCAGTAAAAGGTTCCCGTTCCTTCAGGCTGTCCGTTTTTGAAATCACCTTCATAGCGTTTTCCGTCATACCATGTGAAGACGCCTTTTCCGTGAGGGCGGCCGTTAAAAAAGTCTCCGGTATAAGTTCTGCGGTCACGCCATTTTATTTCACCTTTCCCCTGCGGAACTCCCTGTTTGAACTCTCCTTTGTATTTCTGTCCGTCAGGCCATGTCTGTTCTCCCTGACCTTCAGGGTAATCATTCGCAAAGTTTCCTGTATACTCGGTAGAATCGCGGTATGTAAGTTTTCCTTCCCCGGACATGACACCGTTTACGAAATTACCTGAATAAATTCTTCCGTCAGGAAAGCGCATTTCACCTTTTCCGTGCGGAAGCCAGCTTTTTATATCAATCATTCCTATGTACAGTCTTTTGTCTGCCCATGTCATTTTGCCTTGCGAATCTGCATTGCCGTTGGTAAATTTGCCTTCATACTTCTTCGCGTCAGGCCATGTCATTTCTCCGCTGCCGTGCGGACTCCAGTTTAGCAGTTCGCCTTTATAGATTCTGCCGTCTTTATATTTGATGGTTCCGAATCTCG
>DAOMHE010000152.1:0-5553 GCA_035430785.1 Spirochaetota bacterium
AAATGATGGGTCTTATCGGTATGGGAAATAACCCGATGGTAGGAGCTACTGTAGCTGTTGCAGTTGCAATCAGCCAGGCTAAGTAAGAAACTATTCCATAAAAACAGAAAAGCCGACTATTATTAGTCGGCTTTTTTATTTATTAAACCTTTATCTTTCAGTTACAGTCACTGAGTAATTTTCTATTTCAGTTGTACCCTTACCTCCAACAACCTCGTTTCCAAGCTCAAGACTTGAAAGATATGTCGAAGATGAAAGAATTCCTTTTGAAATAAGAAAATCGGTAAACTCATGAATATTTAAAGGACCATTATAAATATTTGTGCGGGGTGAAAATGCAATATATGTCCAGGTATTTGAAGTTCCTCCGGATGCATCTCCGTGATTCTTACGAACATAGACATCAAAAACAATTCCATTAACAGTAATAACAAAACTCTTTGTTCCAGCCGGAAGCATACCTTCATTTATTATCCATATCATTATTTCATGCGTTATTGATCCCTTAGGATTGGAAGAGTTAGAATAACCCCATATTGAAAAGGCCATATTGTATATACCTTCAGCAGAAATTAAAACATTGAAATTCGAAACAATATCCGAACTTTCAGCCGTAATAGGAAATTCCGTTGAAATTCCTGAAGGTTCATCCCATGCTTTATCTCCGTAAATAACCTCCGGATAAGAAACGACATTAGTTGAATTTAACGGCCAATTCCATTGCCATCCAAGAGCTTCTTTTCCATTTAATTTTTCAGTAAATACCCTTTGAATATAAGGTCCTGTAGCAGCTGCTTTATTCCATACATTATTTTGAACTCTGTACTTGTAATTATATCTGACTGATCCCCAGTCTTCCTGAGTTTCATCAATAATGTCTCCACTTACATCATCAAAGGTCAATGGCTCTGAGGAATTAGAACAAGATAGAACAACAGTTGAAAGTATGACAACTGTCATTAGAATAATTTTATTTAATTTTAACATCTCATTTCTCCTGTAATTTAAATATTGCTGATTTTAGATTTTGTCAAATCTTTTGTTTTTCTTACCCATTTCATTCTATTTTCATATTACTTTCACGATCCGGCAGAATCTATTCATAATCCGGCATTAATCCGGATTATGGAGGATAAATGAAAAATCAGTTTTTAAAGGTACTTATGATAATCGGAATGATTTTAGGGCTTCTGATTCCTGTTCAAATGGTTAAATCATTGGTTAATGAAAGAAAAGAACGGCAGCAGGAAGTTTATACTGAGGCTGGAAAAACATGGGGTGGAAATTTTATTTTCGGAGGATTATATGCTTCATCGGGCAACAAAAAGATATTTCCGAAATTTACTAGTATCAACTGCGAACTTAAATCAGAAATAAGAAAAAAGAATATTTTTAAAATACCATGCTTCACATCAATAATGATAGTTGATGCGGATTTTGATGACTCAAAAAATCTGACAAATTTTGTCCTGGGTATGAATTTTTCCCAGAACGGAAATATAGAAATTGATTCAATAAAAATAAATGACGAAACTATAAATTTCTCTGATAAAAACATTCAAAGTTCGGAATCTGTCTGGAATAATGATATAATCAACATAAAATCAAAAAGTCCTCTAAAAAAATGTTCGATACGCTTTAAAATAAGAGGATCTGAAAAAATGTGTTTTTTGGAAGGAGAAACTCCATCAAAAATCACTATGTCTTCAGACTGGCCGGATCCAAACTTTACAGGATTGCTCCCTGTAGATAGAAAAATAACAAATAATGGTTTCTCTGCAGAATGGAATTCTTCTTCAAAAACTTCTTCCAGTGAAAGAGGCAAAATATCTGATGAAATATTCGGAGTATCTCTTTATGTTTCTCAGAATATTTATCAACAGACTGATAGAATAATAAAATATGCTCTTCTTTTCATTTTCCTGACTTTTGCTGTATTCTTTATATTTGAGAATGTATCAAATCTGAAGATTCATCCTTTTCAGTATTTGTTAGTCGGAGGAGCTTTGACTATATTCTATCTCCTTCTCCTTTCACTTAGCGAACATCTGTCATTCGGAATATCATATATTATAGCATCCTTTTCAACAATCTCTCTTATTTCTCTTTACTGCAGATCAGTTTTAGGAGAAAAGAAGCGGGCATTGATTATCTGTGTTTTCTTAACAATATTATACTCTTTCCTTTTCATTCTTATTCAGCTGCAGGAATATTCTCTACTTCTCGGTTCCTTTGGTTTATTTTTTCTTCTAGCGGGTACAATGTTTCTAACAAGAAAGATAAACTGGCAGATTAAATAATACGAATTTAGAGGTTATTTGAAAAAATTACCTCTAAAAAACTTATTGCTTTTTTTAATCACGGTGCTGTTATTTTCATGTTTTAGAGGGGTATTACATGAAACTCAGCACCGAATCCAAAGTCGGAATGATGGTAACACTAAGCTTTACAGTGCTTATTGCCGTCATAGCACTGTTAGCCAGAGTCAGCATAAACAGAAACGGCTACAATCTTCGTATATATTATACTTTTCTGAGCGATCTCAGAGTTGCCGCACCGGTCAAAATCGGAGGAGGAATTAAAATCGGCGAAGTCAAAGAAATAAAACAATCTGCCGAAAAAACAGAAGTCATTCTATGGATAAATAATGAATTTAAACTTCCCCGCTCTTCAACATTTGCAATTTATACAACAGGACTAATCGGAGAAAAATACGTTAATGTTATAATTCCGCCCTTACGTGATAATGACATTTTTCTCGAAGACGGCGATATGAAATACGGAATGGAACCGGCTTCTTTTGACAGAATGATGCAGGTTTTTCAGGGTTTTATGCAGGACAAAGACGGCGGACAGGTTCTCGCAGATATTTTCCAAAATTCGAGCATGTTCGTTCAGAATCTAAACAATATGACTCAGGAAAACAGAGCGGATATCCGTTCAACCGTATCAACTGCAAAAGCAACAATGACCGATCTCAATGTTCAGACTAAAATCTTTATGAGCCAGATGAATACTCTTACAAAAAATCTTTCAGACATTTCACAAACAAACAAGGAAGATATAACCATAACTCTTAGAAATCTTTCAGAATCAACAGACAGTCTGAATAAGATTCTTTACCGCCTTGAAAACGGACGGGGAACTCTCGGAAAACTAATGACAGATGAAGAGATTTACAATAACCTCCGTGATGCTTCGATTTATGCAAAAGATTTTACCTATATTCTTTCTAAGAACCCTTCTCTTCTTATGTGGAAGGAACAAAAATAATGGCAAAAAAAGATCATTTTTTTCTTTGTTCCAACTGCGGCGAAAAATCACCCAAATGGTTAGGCAAATGCCCTTCATGCGGAGACTGGAATACTTTTGTTGAAGAAAATGAAAATACAAAAGAAAAGAAAATCCGTCAGCATACGCATATTCTTTCTCTCTCTGAAATAGGATTAAAAGATTCCCCACGTTTTACAACCGGAATATCGGAATTTGATGCTGTTTGCGGAGGCGGGATTGTAAAAGGCTCAGTCATCCTGATTGGCGGAGAACCCGGAATCGGGAAATCAACTTTATCTCTCCAGATAGCCTCATCAATGAACACTCTTTATATTTCCGGAGAAGAATCACCTGAACAGATTAAACAAAGAGCTGACCGCCTTAAACTAAATACATCAAATATTTTTATATCAACCGAGAGATCAGTTGAAGCCATTGAACACATTTTGAGCTCACAGAAATTTGAAGCTGTTATTATTGATTCAATTCAAACTGTCTTTACAGAGAAAAATCCGTCAGCTCCAGGATCTGTATCTCAAATACGCGAATCCGCTGCAAGTTTAACGGAATCTGCAAAAAAAACAAATACTCCCTTTATAATAGTCGGACATATAACAAAAGAAGGAACTATTGCCGGACCAAAAATTCTCGAACACATCGTAGACACTGTTCTTTATTTTGAAGGTGATTTTACCAAGGAATATCGGCTTTTAAAATCTTTTAAAAACCGCTTCGGCTCCGTTAACGAAATAGGAATCTTCAAAATGACTCCCGCAGGCCTTTTTCCGGTCGAAGACAGAAATTCAATTTTTTTAAATCCAAATCACCTGTCTTCTCCGGGCTCTTCAGTTTCTGCAGCCCTTGAAGGTAGCCGCATAATTCTTTTTGAAGTTCAGTCTCTTGTAACACCGACTAATTTTTCTAACCCTAAAAGAATGGCTGACGGCTTCGATCAGAACAGACTTTCAATAATATCTGCTGTTCTGGAAAAATATCTAAAAATCCCGATGTCTTCATCTGATATTTTCATAAATCTTGCAGGTGGTTTTTCTGTCGGAGAAACAGCTACTGACACAGCTATTGCCGTTTCAATCATTTCGAGTTATCTTAATAAGGCAGTTGATAAAAAAACCGGATTCATCGGCGAGATTTCTCTTTCAGGCGAAATACGCCCGGTTTCTCATATCGAAAGACGGATTTCCGAACTTTATCGCAACGGATTCAGCAGAGTTTCAGTTCCTTTTGCACAAAAGGATGATATAGATACTAAAGGAGAATTGGAGATATTACCGGCTGGAAGCGTAAAAGATCTGGTTTCTTTTACCGAAAAAAACAGTTGATAATATTGGGTCTTTTCGCCGATTAGTAAACGGGGTATTATTGTGAGAGCAAAAATAAGACAGGTCAAAAATTCCGCAAAACAGAAATGTTCAGAACGATATTTTATGTTTTCAAGAAAACTCATAAAGAGATGGGAAGCTTTTTTGCGCAAGGGTCACGAGAAAATGACCATCATGTTTATACCCCACAATGAGAAGAAGATATTCAATTTTCAGATTTCGAAGTTCATCATTTCATTTTTTATTATATTGTTCTTCATCGTTGTAAGCGCTTCTCTCATGGCATTTATAAAACATAACCAGATAAAAAATGAAGAAAAAGAATCTATTAAAAAGTATAACAATGTCAGAGCCCAGCTTCATAAATTTCAGGAACTCTCTTCAGAAATTGAATCTTTGATGGATGATATTAAACCTCAGGTAGAAAAAATTTATACATTATCAACCGGTACGGATGATCCCGAATCTATCTGGCTGACTCTTCCGGTTGATCCCGAAGAACAGACTTCACTTAAAAATCAGCATGTGCCATCTCAAATTGAAGACCTAAAAGAAATACGTAAAAATCTTTCAAATGCAGCAAACACGATGAAAACCGTTAAAGTCTTTCTCGATGAAAGAAGAAAGGTCGCAAACGGAACTCCTTCGATGTTTCCAAATAACGGTCATATCACTTCCCTATTCGGATGGAGAAGATCTCCTTTCGGTTTCGGAAGGGATTTTCACTATGGAATAGATATAGCTGCAGATCATGGAACACCGATTAAAGCTACCGCAAAAGGAATAGTTGTCTTCGCCGGCTGGTCAGGCGGATACGGAAACATGATCCGAGTAAAACATGATTACGGATACGAAACGATTTATGCCCACTGTTCGAGATTGAATGTTTCAAAAGATCAGGCTGTAGAACGCGGAGATGTTGTCGGTTTTGTAGGTCAGA
>DAOMHE010000153.1:0-5522 GCA_035430785.1 Spirochaetota bacterium
GTATCAAATCACGGCGGACGTGTTCTTGATCAGATGCGCGGAACGATGGAAATTCTTCCTGATATAGCAAAGGCTGTAAAAGGTCATATTCAGATTATGATTGACGGTGGATTCCGCAGCGGAGTTGATGTCATAAAAGCTCTGGCTCTCGGTGCAGAAACTGTTCTTATAGGTAGACCGGTTGCCATAGCCGCTGTCGGGATGTACGATAAAGGAGTTTCTTTTTATCTCGAACATATCCGCAAAGAACTCATCACCGCGATGATTCTTTCAGGTTGTTCTGACATCTCAAAAATTACAGAAGATGTAATTTTTCACAAATCTTTCTCGAAACGAAATAGAACTCTGAGGGTTGTAAATGGCTGATTTTTTTGCTCCGGTAATTGACTGGTATATGTCTCACATTAATTATTTTACCGTCACACTGCTGATGACAATTGAATCTTCTTTCATTCCGTTTCCGTCAGAAATAGTGATTCCCCCGGCGGCATGGAAAGCCGCGAATGGTGAACTCAACATTTTTCTTGTGACTCTTTGCGGAATTGCCGGTTCTCTGCTCGGTGCTATTTTTAATTACTTTCTCGCTCTTTTTCTCGGCCGCAAAATTATATATTCTCTTGCCGACACAAAAATTGCCCATCTTCTTTTGATAAACCGCGAAGGAATACAGAAAGCTGAAAATTATTTTATAAAATACGGAAATATTTCGACTTTCATCGGAAGACTCGTTTTCGCAGTCCGTCAGCTTATTTCCATTCCGGCAGGTCTTTCCAGAATGAAGCTCAAACCTTTCATTTTCTATACCAGTTTGGGTTCTGCAATCTGGAGTTCAATTCTTGCAGCACTTGGATATTTTCTCTATTCACAAAAAGCTCTTCTTGAAAAATATTATTCTATTCTGACAAACATCTTCATAGTAGTCGGATTTCTTCTTGTAGTATGGATTGTAATTAAAGTATTCTTTATCAAAAGAAAGAATAGTATTTCAATAGAGGAATAAGTTGTATGTCTGCAGATAAACTTCTTTATTCCGGACCGAAATGGCAAGCAGATTTGTTTATTGAAATTCTTGATCAAAACGGAATTCAGTATTATTCTTCAGAAGCGGATTCCTCGTTGTTTTCATTGTCCGGTGAGATATATGTTTCCTTAAATGATTTTGATAAAGCTGAAGCTCTGATAAAAAATTCAGAACATATAACCAATGAAGATTCTTTCGATACTGATAATTTTGACAACTCAGAAGAAGTCAACACCCTGGACAAATCCGAATTAAAACCGTTTAGAATATCAATCCCTCTTTTTATCATTTTGTGGATTTTGACATTAGGATTATTTCAATTTTTCTGGTTTTATAAACATTGGATTTATCTTAAGAAAAAAGATAAAAGCAATTATTATCCATTTCTAATAATTGCTCTCTTGTTTTCCGGAGCTTTTAATTTTCTTTTATTTCAAAGATATTACAAGATTCTCGATCCTGAAAATTCAAATTATTACTACCTATCTATACTTTTCCCTCTTTTGAACATAATAATGCTATTATTGTCTTTACAATTTCAGATATTTCCTTATCAACCCTTTATATTCTTACTCGGATTTATTAATTTTATTCATCTGCAAGTGCTGATTAACAAGAAACATCATTTAACTGCTATTTCTTGTTAAAAAACTTCTGCGCGATGTTATTCTTAAAGAATGCATCAAAGCCATAAATTATAATATTTTTTGATGACGCGTACGCAAGACAATCATCGCTGAACATAGGCGCAATTATTACTATTTTATCTATATTATGATACCGCGCCCGTGATATATAATTGTTTATCACAGCTTCATTCACTGGTGAAGTAATCCTTGTTGAAAAAACTATATATTCCCCGAACATATGAGAATCTCTTTTACTGGAACAGTTATAACATACAAGCCGCTCATCTTTATACAAAACACTCTTGATATTATAATCAAGATGCGACAACAGACTCTGGGACAACGAATCAAACATGTTGGAAGGCATGGAAAGAATTTTTGAAATGAGCTTGTCCTGGCCTATATTCTTATAGAAAAACAGTTTATCCTGAGAATCCTTATAATGGGGACTCGAATCCTTAACCGAATTCCATCTATTCACTGCACTCTCAATACTTCCGGCAGACTCCAAAGCTTCGGCATAATAGAAATTGAATTCCGAAAAATATAAGTCTTCTTCCTTTACTTTATTATCTGCTTCTTCAAACACGGAAAGCGCCTGAAGGACATTCCCCAGAGACAAATTAATCTTTGCTTTCAGAAGTTCCTTTTCCGTTTCCCCTTCTTCGAGGTCATGTACATTTTTAACCCTTTCTAGCGCTCTGTCAAATTGCCCTGAAGCAAAATATATTTTGGCAAGATACAGATTGATTTCTCCGGAGTAATAATTTTTTCTTTCGGCTTCAAGAAATCGGCTTTCCGCAGACGGAAAATCTTTAGCCCTGAAAGAAATCACACCAAGAGTAAAAGGAAATTCGCCGTCGGCAGGATAAAGATCACTTCCTTCTTTGCATAGTTTCTTAGCTTCTGCAAAATACCCGGATTCAAGCTGCATCTTTATAGCTGTCTTAAGAATTGATGAAGGCATTGCCCATTTTCTGCTCATTGTGTTGAACTGTTCCATAGCTTTTTCAACATTACCGAGAAGAAGATAAATGCGCGCCAGCATTTCCCGCACGTCCTGCTCCATTATCTCCGGAGTATATCTGTCATATTTCAGCATATCCTGAAGGGTCATCAAGGCAAGAATGAAGTGCTTTTTATCAAAATTGTATTTTGATAAAAGCCAGTTCGCATCCGTATTTGTTTTATCAAGATTGAGCACAGCATTCAATATACTGACGGCCTTTTCATCATTTACACTTAGAAGATCTTTAGCTTTTTGAATACGCTTGGGAATCGCATGCATTCTAAATAAATGAAACAAATATATTATTCCGAGAAAGAAACCGGCTGTTACAAAGATGATAAGAAGATTTATTTCCATATTATCTTATTCTCTTCAATTGGGTCGTAATTCCTGTTATAGCATTCTTGAGAAAATCTTTCGCGGCATTTTCATATATAGGAAAATTCAGTTCTCCTGATGTGAATAATTCTCCGGCAAAATAAATCTCGGCAGTATAATCTTCGGTATCATATAAGAATTTATTTTCTGAAAGAGCTGACGAATAGCGTTTTGATGCAATCTGATAATCTGTCTTGTTTTTAACTTGCAGAAAAGAAAAAAGAATATCTCCGGATTTATCAAAATACCACGGCTCATAATTTCGCGAAATATCTGCAAGAAGAAAAGATACTTTCTTTGATATGTCCTTATCTGCAGCAGAAAATGTTCCTTTCTTAAGTTTAATTTTTCCTATTTTTACCGCAAATAAAGAAAGATTAAGATCAAACCGTTTGCAGTAATTTAATACCAATTGAGCATTGGAATAAATGACTGCACTGCTCTTGATCGTATCCGGCAACCCCTTGAGAGACAGATGATAATTTATAATTATATTATTCATAAATATGCAAATTGACGACTTGAGATAATGGTATGATGCAAAGGAAAACACAAAACCTACAGCTATATAAAGAGGTATCTGAACCGGCCGTTCTATGCTGCTTGAAGAAATTCTATCAATTAGAAAAACTGCAAGAGAGTATAGTCCAGCACTTGCTATAAACATCCCATAATTAACAGAACGCTTGTTTAATGTATTGAAATCCTTCGAGGTATTTTTTTTTACCTTCGCTATGAAAATAAAGGTAAAAAGAAGGAATGCTCCGGCAAGGTATAATATTTCATACAAACCGGCATGAAATACAAAGTTACGCATTGATCCGGCAAAATATAAAATCGAAGTTGAAAGCGCAAAAATAAATGAAAAAAGAAAAAAAGATATTATCACACATGACACATAAAATGTTTTTATACCGCCCATGCTCTCCTCGATAGAACATTTATAATAGTCCAATAACAGGATTTTTTCAAAGCTTTTTTAACCTTGACTCAAAAAAATAAAATTTATCTGATTACCTCATGAACAGCAGTGACGAAAAACTGAAACATTACCGGTTCATTTTCGGACTGTCCGAAAATTATTCCAGAGAAGAACTCCGTTCGGCTTATGCAACACTCGCAAGACTTAATCATCCAGATAAAAATCCGGGTGCAGATTCTCTAGCCAAGATGGTGATAATCAATGAAGCTTATTCTTTTCTAAAGAATTCATTTTCGGAGACAGCTTCTTCCGGAGATGAAAAGAATGAAATTGATCCGTCTTACACAATATACAAATCAGGTTTCTCGATAATGAAACAGGCCTTCGATGAATACTTCGGAGAAACAAAACCGAAAATAAACGTCGGCAACAGAAAAGTACTCTCGGAAAGACTTAGAAACGCTAAAACCAGTTTTTCGGAGCTTGTTACTACTTACCCGCACAGCAACTGGACAAGCGACGCAATTGACAAAATTTTCAGTATCAACAAATGGCTTGATTAATTTGCAGGATATTTCTTGACAAAGAATACCCCGTTCATAAATTGGTGGCAAATTGCCCTGTGGTGTAATTGGCAACACATCTGATTCTGGATCAGAAATGTCTAGGTTCGACCCCTAGCAGGGCAGATAACTCAAAAAAATTACTTTACCGGACGGCTCGATATGAACCGTCCGGTTTTGTTTATATTGCTTTTCTGATTTCCATAACCGCATCTACCATGTTCTTCAGGCTCGGTTTGACCTCTTCCCATTTACGCGTTTTGAGACCGCAATCCGGATTTATCCAGAGCCTTTCTGCAGGAATCACCTTTATAAGCATTTTTATCTGCTGTACAAGTTCCTCCCTTGAAGGAATCCGCGGAGAATGAATATCATATACTCCTGGACCGATTTCATTTTTGTATCCTCTTTCCGCGAAAACATTTAAAAGCTTGTTCCCGCTTCTTGAAGTTTCAATTGTAATTACATCAGCATCCATTTTTTCAAGCGTACCTATTATACTGTTGAAATCACTGTAACACATATGAGTGTGAATCTGTGTTTCTTTTTCAGCCGAGCTGACAGCACGCTTAAAAGAATCAACTGCCCATTCTTCGTAAAGATTTACCTTTTCTCTTCTGAGAGGATAACCTTCCTTGAAAGCAGCTTCATCGACCTGAATAATTTTAATTCCGGCAGACTGAAGATCCGACACTTCCCGGCATATCGCCGAAGCTATCTGAGAACAAACAGCCGATCTTTCAATATCATTCCGCACAAATGACCAGTTTAATATCGTGACCGGACCAGTAAGCATGCCTTTCATCACTTTTTTGGTACAGCTTTGGGCATACGAAATAATATCCACCGTCATTGGTTTAGGACGGGATACATTTCCGTAGATTACCGGAGGTTTAACGCATCTGCTTCCGTAGCTCTGCACCCATCCGTTTTGCGTAAAAACAAAACCTTCCATCTGTTCGCCGAAATATTCAACCATGTCATTGCGTTCAGGTTCACC
>DAOMHE010000154.1:0-5502 GCA_035430785.1 Spirochaetota bacterium
TGATACCAACCTCCATTATTCTGATAGTTTCTTCTGCTGCACCCTTATATTGGTTTATACGACCCACTATAAGCAGTCAGAAGATATGGAGAAACTGTAATGTCGCAAGCCTTCTTTGAGGCGGGACGTCGTTAGTTTCTCCAATATCAAGATACTTGAAACTACTTTATATAGCCAGTATACTATATAAGGATGTCGAAGCCGCCGAGGTACATGGACGGTCAGTGAATATTGAAGATAAACAGAGGCACGGGCACGCCCGGTTTTGATTTTCTCTTGACCAAATTCAGAGCCTTGTTAGCTTTTCACCAAAATGAGGTGTGTAATGAGAAAATATCTTTTTACTTCAGAATCTGTAAGCGAAGGTCATCCTGATAAGCTTTGTGATCAGGTTTCCGATGCTGTGTTGGATAAATGCCTTGAAGCTGATCCGAATTCGCGCGTTGCCTGTGAGACTTTTGCCACCACCGGTATGGTTTTGGTCGGCGGAGAAATTACGACTAAAGCTTGTCTTGATATTCAGAGTCTTGTCCGCAGTGTTGTCAGAGAAATCGGTTATAATAATCCGAAATACGGTATCGACTGCGATTCTATGTCTGTTCTTAATGCGATTCATACTCAGTCTCCTGACATTTCGCAGGGCGTTTCCGGCGAAGGTCTTTTTAAAGGAGAGCAGGGCGCGGGCGATCAGGGTATGATGTTCGGTTTTGCGTGCAAGGAAACTCCCGAGATGATGCCTGCTCCGATTATGTATTCGCATAATCTTCTATTAAAAGCAACCGAACTTCGCAAGGGCGGTGATTTGAAATGGCTTCGTCCCGATTCAAAAAGTCAGGTGACTATTGAATATGAAGGTCATAAGCCTGTAAGAATTGATACTGTTGTAATCTCTCATCAGCATGATGAAGATGTATCATATGACGAAATAAAGGAAACAATTGTTAAGAAGATCATTCTTCCGGTTCTTGATCCGACCGGTCTTCTTGATGATTCAACAAAATATTATGTAAACCCTACAGGCCGTTTTGTTGTGGGTGGACCTCATGGTGATTCGGGTCTTACCGGCAGAAAAATTATCGTGGATACTTACGGCGGAATGGGGCGTCACGGCGGCGGCGCTTTCAGCGGAAAGGATCCATCGAAGGTTGACCGTTCTGCAGCTTACATGGCTCGTTATGTTGCGAAGAATATCGTTGCTGCTGATCTTTGTGAAAGATGCGAAGTTCAGCTTGCTTACGCTATCGGCGTTCCTTTCCCAGTATCGGTTTTTGTCGATACTTTCGGAACATCAACAGTTGATGAAGCGAAGATCGAGGAAGCGGTTAAAAAGGTATTCGACCTCACTCCTTCCGGTATCGTTAAGACTCTTGATCTCAAGAAACCTGTGTTTGCGAAAACTGCAGCATACGGTCACTTCGGGCGTAACGGATTTTCGTGGGAAACAACAGACAAGATTGAAGAAATTCTTAAAGCATTAAAATAACAGACCGGCGAAAGCCGGTTTTTTTGTTGACTGACAGCATTTGCTTTAACTGCTTTTTTTGAAAAAAAGATTGATAAAATGTGTTCTCAGGACTCATTGCCATTAACGGTATTTGTTATGCAGGATGATATTTGCAGAGGAACAACCACAGGTGTAAACTTTTATGAGGGATACAATCTTCTTCTTTCAGTGCATGAAAATCCGTCCGTTATAAGAACCGAAGAAAGATTTTCATTCATACTTGTTAGAAGAGGCGCTGTTCTGCTGAAAAGTGCTTCGTCGGTTTTTCCTGCCGTCGCTCCTTCGATTATTTGTTTAAATAATAATTCAAAACTTGATGCTGAATTTTCTGAAGATGTTCTTTTTGAGTGCGTCTTTTTCCATCCGGAAGTTGTAAACAGCAATTTTAATTACGAAAATATATATTATCCGCAGTCGGAATCGCTTCAGGGCACAAGCCATCAGGACAGATTTTATGTTCTTCCTTTTGTCGAGCAGACTGATGATTTCGGCGGAGTTATCAAGATCGGGCATAATTCGATGTTTCATGTTCTTGAAAAACTCAACCTGATAAAAAAAGAGCTTAAAGAACAGAATTCAAATATGTGGCCGTGCAGATCACGTTCTTATCTTTTTGAACTTTTGTTTTATGTGACTCAGGTTTATCAGAATCCTGACAGAATCGTTTCGACCGGCGGCTTGATATCAAACGACGATGACCTTGCCATGCGGATTGTGCAGTATCTGTCATGCAATTATCACAAACAGATTACTATCTCATCTCTGTGTAAAATATTTGAAACTAACAGAACGGATCTTTCGAGCAAGTTTAAAAAAGCATCCGGCAAAACTCTTGTTCAGTATCTTAACGAGCTTCGCGTTTCAATCGCCTGTGCGATGGTTAGAGATACCGGACTCACTATCGACGAAATCTGCTACAGATCGGGTTTCAATGATCTTCCGTATTTCAGGAAGATGTTCAAACGGCAGACAAGAATGCTGCCGAATGAATATCGTTCAAAATATTCTACAATGCAAAGTTGATATTTTAATCAATTGCTTTTCGTTTTGAACAGATTTGTTGTTCCGTCAAGACCCAGATGAGTCAATAGCGTGGCGCTTTTATTCAGAAAAAGATATCCTGCACCGGCTTCGATAATTTCTTCTTTCCATGTTTTTCCTTTATCGGATGAAACGAAAGCTGATATTCTGTTAGTGTCTTTTTCTGATTTATTGGTAATAAATAATATTTTTCCGTTTTGATCCGCATTGATCACCGACATCGGGGATGCATCTGTTGAAATGCTTTTAGCTTCTTTCGGTAAATCAATAACTGTCCATGATTTTGCTGAGTCTTCCGTGAAGAATAATTTATTTAATGCGCAGTCAAAAATATATCCGCTCGCAGGTGATAATAAAAATACAGCTCCGATGTCGGAAATCCCTTCCGGCAGTTTCGGCTGAGTCCATGTTTTGCCGCCGTCATTTGTTATACCTAAAGTTTTGCGGTTTGCGGCCCAGCCGTCTTTCTGATTTTCATTGAAACTTATGCATCTAGTGTGATCCGGCGATCTGGTTGAAAGAAAACTTCCGGCTTTTATCCATGTTTTGCCGCCGTCTTCTGTGTAGTTGATGTTCTCACCGTTTCCGCAGTGCCATGCAGTTTTTTCTCCGTTTATATCAAGGCCGAAACGGCATGCCGATTCATTTACCGCTTCCTTCCACGATTGTCCGCCGTCTTCAGTATAATAACATTTTCCGCCGTAACCGACTGTTATCCCGTTTGTTTCGTTTGAATATCCTACAAAGTAGTGAGAGTGTTCCAGTTTTTTTGAAAATATTTTTTCCCAGGCGCTTTTTTCGGGCTTTTGAGCGCATGATATAAAAGCCGCCGCAGCGGATATTAAAATTGCAATGCAGTATATTTTTTTCATATATCCTCCATATAAAAATGTTTAAATAAAATTCAAGTTTTTGCAAGTGGCAATTATCACTCTTCCGGTGAAAATCGTCATTTATTCCCATTTGTCAAGAGATTGACAAATAAGCGCAGTTTGATTTGCTTGAACAAATGATTGATTTGCATGTTCATACGACCGCGTCCGACGGAATTTATTCTCCCGAAGAGATTGTGAGAAGGGCGTGTGATGAGGGCCTGAATCTGATCGCAGTTACGGATCATGATTCAATGGACGGAGTTCGGGCGGCTGAAAAAGCGGCTATTCAAACTAACGGTCTTTTGCGTGTTGTCGGAGGTTGTGAGCTCAGCATCGAGTTTGACGGAGGCGACTTTCATCTTCTTGGTTATAATCTAAAAGCATCTGATGAAATGAGTGCTGTTTTAGGCGGCATAAAAAAGTGCAGAGCTGAACGCATTTATAAAATGATTGAAGATATTGCAAATTCGGGAGTTGATATTTCGATTTCTGATCTAGACGGATTCAACGAATCATCTTCACCCGGAAAACCTCTCATTGCAAGGGCTTTAATAAAAAAAGGATATGTCTCCGATATCAAAGACGCGTTTACAAAATTCATGTGTTCCGGAAAACCCGGCTTTGTACCGAAGAAAAAAATTCTTCCCGAAGACGGTTTCCGTATGATTCGCGAAAGCGGCGGTTTTTCATCGCTTGCCCATCCTTCTTCCCTGAATATAGATGATGATCTTTTTGAGTTATATCTTCAAAAGCTGATTAAGCTCGGACTCAATGGAATTGAAGCATATTCCGCCATTGCAACGGAAAAGCAGACTGAGCTTTACTTGAAACTTGCTTCAAAGTATGATTTGATAGTAACCGGCGGATCGGATTATCATGGCGATCACAGGGAAAACCTGGGTTATTATAAGCCCGGAAGAGCTGTGCCTGATGATCTTGCGCTGAGGTTTTATGAGCTTTGTAAAGATTGAAGGAGTTAAGGGAATGGTATTCGTTCCTGATTCCGCATCTCCAAGAAAAAATAACTGCCCGGATTGTTTTTCCTGTCAGTTTTGTCCGGATGAACGATGCGAAGTCTGCATCAAAAGACGCAACTGCAAAACATCACTCACGCGCACAGATAAATGCGATGAAAGCTGATATTTCATAAAGCAGCATCATCGGTATAGCCGCAATCGTCTGTGATAAAACATCCGGCGGTGTTATTACTGCGGCGATTATCCAGATTGCAATAAGAGCGAATTTTCTTTTGCGGTACAGTGTTCTTTTTTTGATAATTCCGATTTTTGATAACACAAAGGATATTACAGGCATTTCAAAAATTATTCCGCCGAAAAAAACGAAATAAGAAATGAAGCTCATGAAGCTGTTGGCGTTTATTGAGCTCGTCATATTCTTAGGCGCAAATCCGAGCATGATATCTATTGTCTGCGGCAGCGCAAACATAAAAGACAGAGAAGCACCTGTATAGAAAAGAATTGTTCCTGCAGTGATAACGCACGCAATCATGCGCTTCTCGCTTTTTTTTAGTGCGGGAAGAATGAACCGTGTGATATGAAATATATGAAACGGAATAGTTCCGAAAACTGCGGCGATAAATGAAGCTTTTATTCTGAAGGTGAACGGCTCGGATACGTCAAAAAAATGAAGGGTGATGTTTTTTCCGGAAAGAAGAAATGCTGTCAGCGCATTTATCAGATATTCTGAAAAAGAGAATGCGGCGATTGTTGCAGCAATTAGTACTATTGCTGAATACATGAGGCGTTTGCGCAATTCTTCTATGTGCGGTATCGCTTCATGCAGAAGACTTGAATTTTTCTTTTTTCCATTATTGCTTGACATATTGTAATTTTAAAATAGCCTCATTATTCACAGATTTCATTTCCCCTTTCAGAGGTTTAATGTATGGCAGCCAAATCAGCGAAAAAATTCAAGAAAAATATAATTGATGTGTTTTTTTTGAAGGCGGAGGCCAGACCTGATCATAAAATGGTCCTATACAAGCATGAAGGCCGATATAAAAGTTTCAGCCGAATGGAGATGAAAGAAAAGGTTGAATCACTTGCCAAGTATCTGATTTCA
>DAOMHE010000155.1:0-5486 GCA_035430785.1 Spirochaetota bacterium
TTGGCTTTTTTGCCGTCGATTTCGATTACTTCACCTTTGAGATTTTTACCTCCGGTAGAAAGGTAGACAACCTCATTTTGTCTTATAATTCCTTCGAACTCAACCGTCATCAGGTTTCCCTGTGCTCCGGCAATAATTCCTTTTGCTTTTTCTGAACTCATTACAGAATCTCCTGTTTATCCTTTGATAATATCATCAAGGAATTTCCTTCCCTTTTCTTCGTTAAGGTAGTTCCATCTGTCTTTTACAAAAAGTCCGATCAGATAATTATAAATTATATGTTCTCCGAAAGGAGACTCCTGACCTACGTTTCCGAGCAGATCGAAATGGACTCTGTCAAAACGCTTTTCAAGCTCGGCAGGTTCAAGATTGAACATGTCGATAATTTCAGTTATTTCATATATCTCGGATTTCAATCCGAGATCGGGAGAAGTTCTGTTTTCAATAATCGTTTTAACGATATCAGGATCTCCCTTTAGATTGCCTTCAAGAGGTAATGAAAGCTTTATCAGGCGGTAAGCTGCAATAGCTGTTCTGAAAATTCCGGCTATTCTTCCATAGTATCTGAAAAAAGGTATTTCATCGGCATGCAGATAAGCAAAATATCTTACATATAATTCTTCTATATTTGAATAACGGTCTGAATCTTCCTTAAATTCTTCAAAGAAATCCGTCATAAACTGCGGAAAATGATCAGGCTGAAAAATCACCGGATTATCAAGAAAACGTTCGAATTCAGGTCTCGTCATTATTGAAGGAGTAAAAAAATCCCCTGCCGGATTACCGGAAATTCTTTCAGAAAGCAGAAGCTCCGCATTCATAATTTCATTATGAAGGAGAATCTTGGTTATTCCTTCCGAATAAGGCTCAAAAATATTTGAATTGGCTTCAAGAAAATCCGCCATAGTTTCAGGCTGTGGAGAATCCCATGAAATTTCGGGAAGCCATCCTACTACAAAATTATTATAGCTCATTTTAATTACCGAAAAGATATTTTCTCATCTCAGAACGAAGCTGATCAGAGAGAAGAGACGCAACCGATTCATCAGAAAATTCGAGTGAAAGTTTTTTATCTTTAAGGTAAAGAGAAAATCCCCCGGATATTTTAGAATCAGACAATGAAAGTTTCTTTTCGGCAGATTTAGCAATTTCGCTTTTAACGAAATCAGAAAGGCTTTTCTTTAAATCATCAGACAAAACAATCTCTGCTTCATCCCTGTTTCCGGAAGAAACGTACGCCTTTATCAATTCAGATACAAGAGGCTTTATGACATCGGCTGAAGATAGAGCCGATTTAACGGAAAGATCCGCTGCATTTTTCAACAATTCATTTTCAATAGCCGATTTCAAAACATCAAGCGCCTTCTTTGACGCAATTCTTAAAGCGGATTCCAAAGTCGCTTCTTCATGCTTTGCTTTTATCTTTGCTTCGTCTAAAAGTTTAGCAGCTTCGGCACGCGCATCTGCAACAATTTTATCGGCTTCGGCTTTGGCTGAAGCGATAATAGCGGCCTTTTCATTTTCTGCCGGATTTATCACACTTGATTTGAGATAATCGGATATATTTTTTATTTTGTCCTCGAAAGAACCTGAAAGAGAGACAGAACTCATAATTTTCTCCTTTTATTTACCTGAGACATAATAAAGCAAAAACTTCAAAAAGGCAAAAAACAGTCTAGTTGTTCTGCAAAGAGAACATGCCGAACGATTTAAGTCAATTAAAATTATTGAAAAAATAATTTTACATTCCCGAAATCATTAATTCAAGAAAATCCCAGAAACATTCCGATACTTTATATGCATACAGACAAGAGGTATACATTTATGAAAGTTTCTGTCAGACTATTTGAAATAGAGGATCGCTTTATTGCCTCTTGTCCTGAATTGGAAATCAACTGCTACGGCTCAGACAAAGCCGAAGCGGCGCGAAGAATAAATGATGTTTTGAATTTTTACTTAAAATCTGCTGAAGAACTCGGTCTTGATGTTGAAAAATTTGACAACATATCAATCGACGGATTGGATTTTCCTTTTATAAACAGAGAATATCACAGCGCACCAGCTACAATTAATTAGTTATAACTTAAAACAACTGAAGGAATTACTGCAGCGGCGGTTTCAGCTCTGAAAACCCTGCTGCCGCATGAAAACGATATTGCGCCCGAGTTTTCGGCAAGGGTGATTTCAGAAGCGGAAAACCCACCCTCAGGTCCTATAAACAATGATATGCTTTCAGCATTGGAAAAATCAATGTCTGAAACTTTTCTTTCAGAAAATGGATGTGCAATAAGAATTAAACCTTTTGCTGATTTCAAAGAAGCTGCGAAAGATGAGATGTTATCAACAGCAGGAATACGGGGAGCATAGGACTGTTTGGCCGATTCCAATGCTATTTTTCTCCATCTCTCCAATTTATTCTCTTTCACAGCCGAGACATCTACTACACTTCTTTCTGTTTTTACGGGGATGATGACAGAAGCTCCGGCTTCAACTGCATGCTGAAGGGATTCTTCGAAAGCGTTTGTTTTTATCAATGAAATATATAGGCGTAATTCTATTTCATTTTTAGGCGGAGAGGATGAAAGACATAATGCAGTCATTTCATCTTTTTTAATTTCAACAATTTCAGCCCTATGAAGAAAACCTGCTGAATCGCGAACATCTATATCATCGCCGGTTCGTACCCGTCGAACTTTGAGCAAATGATGAAAATCTTCTTTTGCAAGAGAAAACATGTCCCCTGCTGAAAGGTTGCTGTCTATAAAATACTGAGGCATTTTACTTCCTTTTTGTACTGTTTTCTTTCATTCATGATTAATCATTCCTTGTTCAGTTCAACTGATAAAAAAATATAACTTTTCGGGCAATAATTTATTTCATTATAAACTAAAAAAGACCGGATTAACCGGTCTTTTTATATTAAACATCTTTTTTAAAACTTTTCTTTTTACCGAAAGAAGGTTTTTTTCCGAAACTTCTTCCGCCGCCGGATGAAGTTTCTTTTCTCGGACGGTCATCTCTTTCGAACTTAGGGCGATCTTCCCTGTTGTATTTAGGGCGATCATCTTTTGACGATTTCGGACGATCATCTCTTCCGAATCTGCGTGATGACGAATCAAATTTCTTCTTTCCGCCCTCATAATCTCTTCTGCCTCTGAACTCACCGGAACCCTGAGACCTGCCTCTTTCATAAGAAGAAGATTCATCAATTGCGGCATATTTGGTCTTGTCGAGTTCATTTCCGCAGAAAGTCTGAAGAAGAGCAGCGACAACGGTTTCTGCCGAATCGGACTCAAGAAGAGTTGATGCCATTTTCGTGAATTTCGAATATGAATTTGCTTCAATAGCCTTCTTTATTTTATCAGTTAGTCTGCCTGATTTAGAAAGAATGATTTCTTCCGGAGTCGGGATATCCATTCTTACAAATTTCTTTCCGACAAGGCGCTCAAGTTTCGGAAGAAGTCTGAGTTCTCCGTGGCTCAAAAATGATATTGACTTACCAAGCTCGCCCGCGCGGCCTGTTCTGCCCGAACGGTGAACATAGGTTTCGAAATCCTGTGAAGGCGAATAGTTTATTACATGAGTCAGATTTTTAACGTCAATTCCTCTTGCCGCTACATCTGTCGCAACAAGAATGTTGCTCTTTTTCTGTCTGAAACGCAGAAGAAATTTTTCTCTCTGTGCCTGCGAAACATCCCCATGAATCGCTTCGACATGATATCCAGCCTGTGAAAGCTTGGATGAAAGCTCATCTACATTAACTTTCGTTTTGCAGAAAATAAGCCCGTAAAAGTCGGATTCTTTATCAAGAATTCTGCAAAGAGCGTCAAATCTGTTCTTTGAAGAAACTTCACAATAAAGATGTTCTATCAAGGCATGAGCCTCTTTTGAAGATTCGTCTTCAATGACAGAGTATTCTCGCATATAGCGCTTAGCTATTTTCAGAATGTGATCAGGCATGGTAGCCGAAAAAAGAAGAGTCTTCTTGTCCGAATTAGATTTAGCAAGAATTGTCTCCATGTCTTCAACAAAACCCATGTTTAGCATTTCATCGGCTTCATCAAGTACTGCAAAGTTGATCTTTGAAATATCAAGTGTTTTGCGTTCGAGATGGTCGATAATTCTGCCGGGAGTTCCGATAACAACCGAAACTTTTCCTTTTAGAGCTCTGATCTGTTCAGAAATGGACTGGCCGCCGTAAATGGCAACTGCTTTGAATTTTCCGCCGTCAACAAACGAAGAAAATTCAGTGGCTACCTGAATAGCAAGTTCCCTAGTAGGAACAAGAACAAGAGCCTGAATATGGTTAAGCGATTCGTCAAGCTGTTCTATAATAGGAAGAGCAAAAGCTGCTGTTTTGCCGGTTCCTGTTTTAGCCTTGGCGATTAAATCGCCTTTTTCACGCAATAGATGCGGGATTGTCTTTTTTTGAATCGCCGAAGGAGCCTTAAACCCCTTTTCTTTGATTTTTTCTAACGTTCTCGAAAGTCCGAGTTCGCTGAAGTTCTTAATGGTCAAAATTGTCTCCAGAAATTTATTTTGATGATGAATTATACATTGTTAATAGAGGAATCCGAAAGATATAAAACATAACCTTGCGGTCATTTTAAAAATACTGTTAAAAATGTCTATAAATAAATATTGACCTTTAACCCGTCAGTTTCCGCACGGAGGCGGAAACATTGCCCGCGAGGAAGACGAAGTCTTCAGCGGGACATCGCTATATTTACCTCAGAGATGAGTGCGAAGAACTCAATTACTTCACTGTTACGAAGCGAACAGGAAGTTCGCTGAGAATAACTCAAGAATTATTGATGACTTGATTTTTCCCGAGAGTCGGAGGTCATCACAAGGCTTCGCCTTATGAATTCTTTTTCTGCATGGATCATGCAATACTATCAAAGGGCGTTCCACGCCCTTTATCCGGTTTGCCGGTTTCTTTTGTCTGCGTAACAAAAGAAACCGGCGAAAGAAAAATACGTCGCTCACTCGCCGCGCGGCTTTTTTCGCTTCGATTTTCGCACCGCTTTCAGCGGATTGCGAAAGCTCAGCTTATTTGGTGTCCGCTTTCAGCGGACGATTAGGGCTCTTTCTCCCACTCATCTTTTTCTGAAGTGCTTAGCACACTTTGGAATTTCATCTATCATTCATCTCGAAATTTCATTACGCTAGTTTCCGCACGCGTTTGCACACGAAGTGCACTGCAAATCGCTTGTTGTCGTCATCCATGCCGACCTGAAGCGATTTGTTACCGGAGTCCTTCCGGCTGTAAGGCGCGGCCAGTACGGCGAACGCGCCGAGGAGCGGAAACTGACGAGACGCTTTCATGCAAACTTCCTGTTTGCGAGGGAAGCGTCTCGATTGTCGGAGTCGTTCCGACTTCTCGCGAGATGGTCGAAGACCATAAAGATTTGCCCGAGAGTCGGGCTTACTTCAAAGGGCGTTCCACGCCCTTTATCCGGTTTTGGTTCCTTCTTTTTGCTGGT
>DAOMHE010000156.1:0-5450 GCA_035430785.1 Spirochaetota bacterium
GCAAAAGAAATGGACAAAACCGGGTAAAGGGTGTGAAACACCCTTTTATATTATTGCATGATCCATGCAAAAAAGAATCACAAAGGCAAAGCCTTTGTTTGTATTCCGACACTCGGATAAAAGATGTGAAACAGCTTTTATGGCAAGCCCGGCTTCAGGGCGTGCTATATTGAAAAGAACCTGTACGCGTTCAGCGTACACCACTTGTCGGGTTTTCCTTTCTTTATTCCAAGCAGTGAGTGAATCGTTCCGTGAGAGTCGGCTTCGAGATTGAATTTGCCGGATGAATTCTGTTTAGACACGATTTTATTGAAGTAGGGAATTATGCCGTTGTTGAGTTGATTTTCTTCGGCAAGCAGTTTCAGAATTGATAGTAAATCCGTCTGTGACAAAACCGGATATATTATTTTCGAGAAATCATCATTGCAGTAAATTCCCCTGTGCTCATTTTTTAAAGTGAAGACTGCATTTTTAAGATACTTGATTCCTTTCTTTACCTCAAGATGATATTTGTTGTAGATATTTTTATAAGGAATTAGTGCGCCGAGTACGCATGCAGTAGAGATGATGCTTGAAGACAATTTCTCATCGCTTTCGCGCTGAAGTCCCTTGCCGGTTTTTCCTGAAAAATAAAGCCGGATGCTGTCCTTAAATCCCGCAACCGGAGAATAAAACCATCCTCCGTCGCGGCGCTGTATTGAAATGAGCCATTCGGCGCAAGAATGTATTTCTTCACCGTTATATCCGCTTTTAATGAGCGATTTTAATATTGATCCTGTCCACCCAGAGCATGGAGTTAACGGTTTCCATTCGGGCGAAAATCCTTTTCCTTCAACAAATGATTTTTCTATTATTTTATTTATTACAGGCTGAATAAACTTTTCATCAGCTCGCATTGCGCTTTCGGCTGCAAAAGTGAAATAGTGAATTGTTGAGTTTAATGATTTGTGTGATTTATCACTGAATGTTTTTTCGAAATAAGACACGGCTTCTTCGTGGGAGACTGAATAATCTTCGTGAAGTATTTCTGTTATGGTAAGGTTTCTTATGATTGGATTGTTTTTTTCGAGCAGCCAGTCGATGACGGGCTGCTTAAAATAAGGATTCATTTCGCTGTAAGAGTTCCAAGATTTGCCTGAATCGCCGGATTTGTTTTATCGGCTTCAGCGGCTTTTTTTATCATCTCAGCAGCTTTGTCTTTTTTGCCCTGAGCGAAATAGCTTGCTGCAAAGTTGTTCATTATCTCAGGTGATGAAGGGTTCACAGAATATGCCGTAGCGAACGCGATTTCGGCTTCAGGATATTTTTTAAGCATCATGAAAGTTTTTCCGAGTTCATTCCATGCCGCGTACATTTCGAAATCAGCAGATGTTGCTTTTTCCAAAAGTTCTTTTGCGCCCCAAAAATTTCCGAGACCGTAACGCGCCTTTCCGATTATATAATATGCCATTGCATTGTTTTTTTCTTTTTCGGCGATTTTCTGTCCGACTCTTACTGCGTCCGTGTATTTTTTCATTTCAAGATAAACAAGACCGACATCGATCATCGCATTTGTATCATTCGGTCTTATCTGAAGGCATCTTCCAAGATGGGAGAGTGCGTTTTCATATCTTTTCATTTTCCAGTGATTATGACCTGCAAGAAAACGGAGTTTGTAGTTGGGAGAATCGGCAGTCATATCTTTTGTTGCATCAAGTTCTTCTGCAATTACCTTCAGAGAATCGTCATACTTGCCTTCTGTAAAAAGCTTGAGAGCTGAATTGTAGTCTGCGAACAGAGGAAAAGCCGCGATGCAGAAAATTACCGGAAAAATAATCTTTTTCATTATAATACCCCTTGGACATGAAAAGCATCGCCTTTTTCCGGTCAAAGCGTCAAGAAATTTTTGGTTTGACCTGAGCTCATTGTGATTGTCGAATATAAACAGTAACGCCGTTTGAGGTTAATTATGAAACTAAGGATTTGTCTGGCTGCTTTATCTGTCTGTTTACTTTCTTCTATAGTATATTCCGGATCGGTTAATTCTCATAATCTGAATGCAGAACCTGTCGAGGGAAGTCCCGGCTTCTATGCGCTTGCGGTTAAGTTTAAATCGGTTGAAAAGGTTTCCATAAGCACAATGCTTCCTGCGGAATCTCTCGGAAGAAAGCATGAGACGATTATACTTTCGCGAAATGAATGGTTTTTTGATTATAAAACGGGCTTAATAGAAATTAAAAGAAAAATTGATGATTCTGTATATATCGTAAGGGCTGAAGGAAAGTTTGAGACCCCGTTGACCGTAAAGGTTTCCGCCGGAGAAAAAGCTTCTAATATCAGATTTGTTTATAATGGAAAAATCGGAAAATCGGTAACGGATTTTTCTTATGATGCAAAAATGAATGAGATAAAACTTTTCCCGTGTGTTACTGGAGATGAAAAATATATGCTCCAGTATTCAACATCGAAGGGAGCATGCAGTATCGGTTCGATGAGTTCTTGTGATATGACAAGAGAGATCCGCGGTTATTTTGAATGGCCGGTAGACGGAAACGCTCGTGCAATTGACAGCTCTTGCCGCAAATTCAGCCCCGTAAATGCGTCTTTCAGCGGAGTATGGCTGGTTCATCTTCTTCCTAGGCATAATGGTTATTTTGGAAAAGACATAATAAAAGACTTCAAGTGGGATGAATCTGCAAATACGCTTATACTTCCCGAACCTGTAGATCTCGACAAATATGAAGTTTATATCTTCGGAGAAGAGAAAAGTCAGGATAATTAATTTGCCAATGTTTGGATTTTGTGCGATAATATGTGGGAGGTTATGATGAATACTATTAAAGTTGAAGGAACTGATAAAGGACATGTACTTCTACTCGGTTTGAGCACCTGCATCTGGTGCAAAAAGGCCAAGGAATTCCTTGAGTCAAATAATGTTCAGTTTGAATATGTTTTTGTGGATCTTCTCGAATCCGAAGAAAAAGATAAAGTTAAGGAAACACTCAAGAAATGGAATCCGGCATGTTCGTATCCCACTCTTGTTCTAAATAATTCCTCGTGTGTAGTCGGATTTGATGAGGAGAAAATCAAGCTGGAGCTTTTGATATGAGTTCAGAAGTCTCTGAAAAAGAAAAAGAAGATCTTTATATAAAGATCAAATCTGTGGCTGATTCAGGCGGTTATATTCTTAATCCGGATAATTCATTCACGCTTGCATTGATCGAAGGGCTCATCGTGAACGAAAAGCGCTACGGCTATCAGGCGTGCCCGTGCCGTTTGGCTTCGGGAACAAAAAATGAAGACCTTGACATAATATGCCCCTGCGACTACAGAGATCAGGATATTAATGAATTCGGAGCCTGTTACTGTGCTTTATATGTCAACAGGGCTATCGCAGACGGAAAACAAAAAATTCTGCCTGTTCCTGAAAGAAGAAATCCTGATAAAAAAGATTCTTCTATGGAAATGGTTTCGGCATCAAACTTGAAATATCCGATATGGCGTTGTACTGTATGCGGATATATTTGCGCCAGAACCAATCCGCCGGAAATATGTCCTATTTGCAAGGTTCCGAAAGAAAGATTTGAAATATTTATGAAATAAGGAAGAAACATGAAAAAAGTCATTGCTTTATGTCTTGTAATGCTTGCTCTTGAATGCACAGCAAAAAAAATCGATTATAAGGATACTATGTACGCAGAAATTGTAACAAACCACGGAAAAATCAAACTCGAGCTCTGGCACTCGAAAACACCTATTACGGTAGAAAATTTTGTCGGACTTGCTTCCGGCACAAAAGAATGGACTCATCCTGTTTCAGGTGAAAAACTAAAGAAGAAATATTATGACGGTCTCATCTTCCACAGAGTCATAAAGGATTTTATGATTCAAGGCGGATGTCCTCTCGGAAAAGGAACCAGCGGACCCGGCTACAACTTCGAAGACGAATGTTTTGATAAAAGCAAGGCAACTGAAATTAAGGGCAGTTTTACAACTGATGAAGAAGCGATGCTTGTTTTCAATCAGATTCTTCTTCCGTACTTTCAGGCAAACGGAGCCAATGCAGACAAAGAACTTCTTGCAATTGTAAACGAATGCCAGCAGAAGCAGTCGGCAAAACCGCTTACAAAACATCCGGTTGAATTTTATAAGGAAAAAACGAAGGTAAACGCTGCTGTAATGACAGGCGGCGAACTTATTGCAAAAATTGAATACGGCACAATATGTATGGCAAACGCCGGACCTAACACAAACGGTTCACAGTTTTTTATCGTAACCAAAAAAGACGGCTGCGACTGGCTTAACGGAAAACACACTGTTTTCGGAAAAGTCATCGAAGGAATGGACGTTGTCGAGAAAATTCAGTCTCTCAAAACAGCTCCGGGAGACAAGCCTGTTGAGGATGCTGTAATAGAAGAAATAAATATTCTGGATAAGTAATTCGACGGCAGGATAAATTATGGATGGATTGACTCCGAACGAAGAATTCATTGAGATGATGAGGTCGGAAAAAATCGCCGACCAGACCATCATCGACGCTCTGGATAAAAAAGTCTATGATATGAGAAATCTGATCGAGGTTGGAGCAAGTTTATCCTCCAATCTCGAATTCAATTCGCTTGTCGATTCCATTCTATACAGCTGTATCGGTCAGATGTTCATTGAGAAAATCGCGATAATGCTTGAAATTGATATCGACAATCCGAATTTTATGATCGTAAATAAAAAAGGATATCCGGCGGACAGCATATCGCCGGCTCTTCTTCTTCCGGGCGATTCACCGCTTTCAATTTATCTTACCGACAATCCCTTTCCCGTTGAATATGAATCATTATTCGAACATGGCGAACTTGTAAGAGACTTGAATATCTTGAAGTCGCTTGAACCGAATCTTCTCGTTCCGATGAAATCCAAAAATTCCCTCAATGGAATTATTATAATAGGAAACAAAATTCAAGGCGGGCTCTTTTCTGCCGATGAGAGAGAATTTCTGCGCGGTCTTGGACGATTCGCGTCTATTGCTGTAGAAAATTCACGCCTTTATCAAATGGCTACGATGGATAGAATGACAAAACTTTATATCCATCACTACTTTCAGCAGAAACTTTTAGATGAAATTAAAAATGCAAATAGATACAAGACACCATTGAGCGTGTTTATTTCGGATATAGATCATTTTAAAAAATTCAATGACACCTATGGTCACCAGCAGGGAGACATCGTTCTGAAAGAGGTTGCTGTAATATTTAAGGAAGCTTTTAGAAAGCTTGATGTTCCGGCAAGATACGGCGGTGAAGAGTTTGCCGTAATTCTGCCCGATACGGATATAGATAAAGCCGTTATGATTGCTTCACGCTACAGAAAAAGAGTTGAGGCTTATGAATTCACGGGACAGAAGGAGCCTCTGCATGTGACGGTCAGTATCGGTGTTGCACAATATGACCCCAACAGGGATTTTGAAAAGAGAGATA
>DAOMHE010000157.1:0-5426 GCA_035430785.1 Spirochaetota bacterium
AATTTGAGGGACAGGAGAATGCTGATGAAAATCACTTTTAATGCTCTGAAGAACCGCTTAACAAGAAAGCATGCTAATCCTTCACGGCTTAAGAAAAAACTGTCAATATACTTTATACTAATAGCTATAGTAACAATTTCGGTAAGTGTCCAGATTATTCTTGAAGTGAGTTCTCCCGTGTTTCAGAAAAAAATTCTGCAAAACTATACAGAACATGCCAGGAATATTCTCTCTCCTGATCAATTTCAATTGCTTGAAAAAAATTTTGATGCAGATAGTGCAAACCAGCCTATTCGCCAGTTGAGAAACAGAATGCTTTTAATGCTTCTGGTAGTATCTGTGTGTGTAATAGGTGCTTTTAATATGTTTACAAAGGACATTGTCGTTCCGATGGAGCTTTTGGTTGATGCGACAAAAAAAATAGCTTCCGGTGATTTAAATGCTCATGCACCGGTTGTTTCCGAGGACGAGATCGGTCAGATGGCAAATCTTGTAAATGATATGAATATCGGTCTTCAGGATATGATAAAACAGATGCGCAGGGAACTGGACAATTATAATGTCAAACTTGCATTTGCCGTAAATCAGCTTTCAACATTAAGCGGTGTAGAAAATTCTGATAATGTTCTCGAGAGCCGCCGGTTAAAAATATCCGATTTTAAAACAATGCTTGAAACTTACAGGGAAGTCGAAAAAATTCTTTCAAAAATGAGCGTTGATATTGAGTCGCTTCATAGTTTCATGGATACTTATTCTTCATATTCTATTTCATCCGATATAACCCAGAAAGAGATTGATGAGACTCTTTCACACTACAAAAATATTGCTGAGTAATCCGGAGGTGAAATGAGTCTAGAATATTGGTATATGTTCCCTTTAGCCGTTGTAATAGCGGTGCTTGCAAATTCATCAGGTTTTTCGGGCGGAGTTTTATTTCAGCCGATATATAATCTTGTTCTTCAGATTCCCGTACAGAATTCCGTTGCAACTGGAATTGCAACAGAAACTGTCGGAATGACAAGCGGTGCATTGAGATATCTCTGGTATAAAATGGTTGAGCTTCCAATCGGTTTTACTATGATCATGCTTACAGTACCCGGAGTTGTTCTCGGGAATTATGCTTTGCTGATAATAAACGGCAATCTGCTCAAACTGATTCTCGGTCTGGTTTTGATTTTTCTGGCTTTTCTTCAGCTTTTTTCTGCAATAAGAAACACTTATGGTACTAAAGAAAATATCCCGATTGAAGATATTTATCCCTTTATGTGGATTCCGCCTCTTGGAGGTTTTTTCTCTGCCTCAACCGGAACAGGAATAGCTGAATTGAGTCAGCCTGTTTTAGAAAAGGGTCTTAAAATTAAAACGAGAAGAGCAAACGCAACGGCAATACTTCTCGAAGCTACAGGTGACTGGATAATAACAATACTTAATCTTCATGCCGGACTTATTATGCTTAATATATGGGTTTTTGCCGCATCCGGAGTTATAATCGGAGGACAGATCGGACCATATATTTCAAGATATCTTCCTGAGAAGATTCTAAAGATTGTTTTTTCTATAGCAATTATTATCATAGGTGTTTTTTACATCATTAAGGGCACGGTATGGATGCTTGAACTATGGAATTAATTAATTTTCTACAGAACAAACCCGGCATAGCTCTTCTACATTTTACGCAGACTTTGCTATTCTCTCTGATGGTGTATATTCTGCTTGCCGAATATGTCAGAACACGACGTGAAGATCTTGTTTATAAACTTGTTGCGGCAAGTTGTATAACAATGATAAATATTCTGACGACTGCAACATTGACAGCGGACCTTTTTTACGGCATCAAATTTTCACAGAAATATATTCCGCTTATTACAAACTCAGTATTTTCAATAATAGTTTTATCGCTCGCGCGGGCTTTTGTTTATAACTTTGTTTCTAATAAGAAAAAATTTGCCTTTGCAATACGTTTCGCAATGGCATCAATGATTTTTGTTTACGGTGTGATTCAGGCAATATGGATTCACGGATACAAAGAAGGAATGGTTTTTTCTTCATCTTATCTTCAAATGATTTTTTCTGTTTTTTTCATAGTAATTCTTCTTTTTTCAATCTATCATCTTGTAAAATACAGAAAAACTTACCGGTTCAGGCTTGTTCTTGCTTTTCTTTCAATAGCTGTCGCACAGTTTATTACAATTTACGGAATAATATCTCCAAACATTCCCGGTTCTCTTCTTGTAATCCGTTCGGCAGCTCCTATTCTTGTACCAGCGATGTTCGGAAGCGTTGTATTTAAAGAGCTGATTGAAAGCGTTGTGACCATGGTTGAACACCTCCGAAGGGTTCTTGAGAATCAAAGAGATTTGATTTTTGATTTGATGAAACTTGGATCAGAGCTGTCAAATATGTCTGATGAACTGGTTAAGATGTCAATAGACGGATGGCAGAAGCTTTCAAAGGTCGTCGAAAATATTTATGCACAGGATAATGACCGGAAGAGTATACTTGCGATTACTCAATCAACGATTTCAGAAATCCGGAAGATCGCCGATGATGTTTCCCGTACAGGAGAAGGTGTTTCGGGAATCCCGCGATTCGAAGATCTTGACCTGTCTCCCGAGCAGGAGGAACTGGGAAGAACAATTGATGAAATTTATAATAAATTTACAAATGTTGATTCAACACTTGGTTCGTCGGAAAATATATTTGCCGATCTTAATAGTACGGCTTCCACGGTAAGGGAAGCTATCAAGGAAATTGAACAGATATCTGACCAAACCAGCATGCTTTCGCTGAATGCTTCAATTGAAGCTTCCCGTGCCGGTGAATTCGGAAAGGGTTTTGCCGTTGTTGCGGATGGTGTTAACCGTTTATCTGAAAAGTCCAGTGCGCAGACTGAAGTTTTATCCTCATATTTTGAAAGAGTTACTGAATCCGTTTCGGATAATTGGGAAGTATTAAACAGATGCAGGGAAGATATCTCCGAAGCCGTTCAAAGTCTGCGGCGCATAAGAAATTATTACAAGGATACCGTCGTGATATCGGCATTATACCAGAATATGGTCGTAAAACACGGTGAAATTGCAGTTAATAACCGCCAAACCGGTGAAAAAGTCTACCAGGACATGATAGGAGCGGAGTCTTTGATGGAAAAGAACAAGGCTCACGGAGAGGAAATGCGGGAAGCAATCAGCAATCATATCCGGGAGATTGAAGGAATTGCCGGTTTGAGCGATACGCTTAACCGTATGATAAACGACTTAAATTCAAAAACCAATGATATTATAAAGCTGGCTGAATCTCTGAAAGATATTACAGGATAAAAATATATTAGCTTGACTAATTTCAAAAAGTATTTGTATAAATAAAGAGTGTTTGCTCAGAGGTGTTTATGGAGATAGGCGGCATCAAACCCGGAATTGACGAGATGGATGCTCTTGCAAAAGAGACGATTTCGGCGGCAAAGGATGTAAATAGAAATTCGAGACTTAGAAAAACTTTGACTGAAGAGTCAATGGGTTTACTTGATAAAGTTATTGAGTCCAGTTCAAGTATAAAAGAAAGTTTCGAAGTTGTCAGAAAGAATCTGTCGGACAGCTCGAGTGACGTTGAAGGTACGATAAAGGATGTCAAGGACAGTGACTATACAATCACTTCCGTTGTTTCCAATCTCACAAACATAAAAAATGATCTCAATGGTATTGCCCGTGAAATTCAGCGTTTGACAATGATTGTTGCTGAAATTAAACGCGATACGGATAAAATATTTACTTTGGCTCTAAATGCTTCAATTGTATCCAGTAAATACTCTTCTAAATCAGGTGTTTTTGATATTCTTGCCAATAAGCTTAATGAAATGAGTAACTTTATTTCACAGAATCTTGAGAATATCGTAAAAGTAGTTCAGCCTTTTACAGACGGGGTCAAGTCGCTTATTGACGACAATGAGGCTGTTTTATCGGATGTCACAAAAGGCAGCGAGCTTTTTTCGGAAATACCTGTAATTCTTCAAAGCCAGAAAGATTCTGTAATGGAACTTGTACGTAAAGCTGAAGAATCCGCATCCAGAATAGAGAGCCAGAAGGCGATGCTTCTTGATGTAAAATCAAGACTTGTTACGATGGATAATGATGCTGTAACGGCGATAGAAGGTTCGGATAATGTCCGGGTTTTTTCTGAAAAACTGCTGGATGAAATTCAAAGCGCAAAAAATGCCCTTTCTTTCGATTTAAACTTTTACAATCAGACAGACGCCATCAAGCAGAAAGCAGTTTCAATATGGAAACAGGCTTCGAGTGTTAATGAAAAATCAAAGAGTCAGCTCGAATTTACAGATCAGGCAGTATCCTTTACCTCAGACGTTATTTCGCAGGCACATTCACTTAAAACTTTTTCAGAGATGTTTCTTAATCAGTCTATTGAGAACCGTGAAGTTTCCAATAAAATATCAGACAGACTTCTAGCGATGAATACTCAGCTGAAAGAAGTCAGCGGAAGAATCGGAGATGCGAATTCAACCATTCAGCGTTTTAACAATAATTACAAACAGATAGATAACATTCTCGAATTCTTAAAGAATATTTTAAAGAGTATGCATCTTATAGGTATGTATTCCAGAATTGAATCTGCACGCGATATTGATGTTTTTGAAGGTTTCATGAATATTTCAGCCAACATCGGAGTGCTTCAGAAAGAAATTCAGAATAATATTCCGAATATCGAAAAAAATATATTTCAGACTCATCAGCTTATTAATTCAGTTAACGGCAAATTTTCTACGATTCATTCCGATTTTGCAGAAATCTCAAGTGTTTCAGAAAGAATAATTTCCGAACTCAGAGTTATTATAAATCTAAGTAACGAATCTGAAAAAACGAGTCAGGTGGTTTTTGATAAGTCGAAGGATATATCGCTTCTTCTTGACCAGCTTCTTGAAAAGATCAAAAAACTTCCTGAAGTTACAAAGATTCCAGTTGAAAGTTCTGCCGGGAATATTGAGCGCGGCAAAAGAATGGAAGCAATTTGCGCAGATATTGCGCAGTATCTGCGATACAGCATTTAGCAGATTTCCTGTTATCGCGAATCGGAGGTAAAATGAATATTAATATTGATAACTCAACAGATACCGCGAAAGTTTCTTTTGACGGCGATATTGATATGATCGGGATAAAAGAGCTTAAGGATACACTTTTTGAATTGAGCTCTAAATCTTCAAAGGATATTGAACTAGATTTGTCGAATGCGACCTATTTGGATTCATCCGGTATTGGTATGCTTTTAACTTTAAATAAAATGCAGAAAGCAAAGGGCAGAGCTCTTCGAATGGTAAACATTCCTGATAAGATTGCCCGTGTTCTTGAATTGAGTTCTCTTGATATGGTTCTGTGAATAAGAAAGCCGCTTTTTGCAAAGCGGCTTTTTAGATTTATGCA
>DAOMHE010000158.1:0-1921 GCA_035430785.1 Spirochaetota bacterium
CGCAGATCCTGTAGATTAAAGTGTATAAAGTTAGAGTTAAAAAGATAATGCCTGGGTAATTCATGTTAAAGTCCTATATTAGGATAATTCAGAAAAATCTACAAAAATTGTCATTAATAATTCGCTAATCTCCTTGACAAACCTTTGCGCAAACGTTTTCAGTAAATATCGAGAGAGGTCGAACATGAAAGTTGCACTTACCGGGGGAACTGGATTTATAGGAAGTTACATTGCCATGGAATTGGTTTCTTCCGGACATGAAGTTAAGATTCTTGCAAGAAATGCGGATAAAGTACCGTTTCTTCATTCTGTAAAAGGAATTGAAATTGTAAAGGCTGGAATGAATGATGCAGAGGCTCTTACTTCTGCTGTTTCCGGATGTGATGCTCTTATTCATACGGCTCTGTGCTGGGGTGATTCAGGACCCGAAATGATATTAAATGAAACACTTGCTTCGGTTAAACTCTTGGATATTGCCGTCAGATCCGGAATCCGGAATATTATTTACACATCTTCAACTGCAGCAACAGGATATTCTCATTTAATTACATCCGAAAAATCGATGAGAATTCCGGAGGATTTTTACGGAGCAACAAAAGGCTCTGTTGAACTTTTCTGCTCGGCATATTCTGCAAAATATTCTGATCTCAATCTAAACATTATCCGTCCGGGATATACTTTCGGTGAACCTGTCGTTGACGGAGGATCTATTGAAAATGATAAACGTTTTTCAGACATATGTTCAAATATAAAAAACGGTTCTGAAATTGTTTTTACAAAAAATGACGGGACACAATTTATTCATGCCGCAGACCTTGCAAAAATATTCAGGGCCGTTTTAGAAAGCAAAAAACGCAATGAAATATATTTCGGGCTTGGTTCGAAATTCATTACCTGGGAAAGCATTGCCCGGATGACATCAGAAATTACTTCAAAACCTTTAAAGCTCAGGCTTGAAGACAAGGGATATCCGGATGAACCTTCTTTATTCGATGTTTCTAAGATAGAAAAAGAATTCGGTTTAAAGTTCATTCCGGATACACAGATAGAAAATCATTTGAATTATCTGATTAACCGGTCATAATAGAATAATTCATATAATACAAACGGTGCAATTATAAATACAGGAGAATCAAATGAACAATTTCAGTTTTCAAAATGCTACAAAGATTATTTTCGGAAAGGGTACTGAAGAGAATGTCGGAGAAGAAACAAAACTACACGCTGATAAAGTTCTACTTCACTACGGCGGGGGAAGCATTAAGCAGTCGGGTCTTTATGACAGAGTGATTGCTTCTCTCAAAAATAGCGGAGTTGCTTTTATAGAACTTTCAGGTGTAAAACCAAATCCGCGTTTGAGCCTGGTAAAAGAAGGGATAAAAATATGCCGCGATAACGGTATAAAATTTATTCTCGCAGTCGGCGGCGGAAGCGTAATAGATTCTGCAAAGGCAATTGCTGTCGGAGTTCCTTATTCAGGCGATGTGTGGGATTTTTATGACGGAAAGGGTACTCCTAATGAAGCTCTGAAGGTTGCAACTGTTCTTACAATACCTGCGGCCGGAAGTGAATCAAGCCCCAGTTCGGTAATTTCTGATGATGAAAAACAGCTTAAAAGAGGACTGACTGTAGAAATTATACGTCCGGTATTTTCTATAATGAATCCTGAACTGACATACACTCTTCCGGCATATCAGACTGCCTGCGGCGCGGCCGATATAATGGCGCATATAATGGAAAGATATTTCACCAATACAACAGATGTCGAACTCACAGACAGGCTGTGTGAAGCGACTATGAAAACAATGATTAATAATGTTCCGCAGATACTAAACAAACCTGACGACTATGCATCGCGTGCGGATGTTATGTGGACTGGATGCGTGGCTCACAATGATATTCTCGGTACAGGCAGAGAAGG
>DAOMHE010000158.1:2021-3460 GCA_035430785.1 Spirochaetota bacterium
GTCGGAAACTTTGTTAAACTTAAAACTTCCGATGTTGCCGAAATTCTAAAGCTTGCTTTATAAAAGAATAGAATATTGAATAACCGTGCGGAATATTTCTGCACGGTTTTTATTCTTATGACTGCTGATAAAGCGGAGGATTAAATGAAAGATTTTTACAAATGGGGAATTATAGGCGCAGGAAAGATTTCCGAAAAATTTGCAGAAGGATTAAAATCTTCTGCAAAAGCTGACTGCTATGCTGTCGCGTCGAGAGATATGGCGAAAGCGGAAGAATTTGCTTCCAAAAATGGATTTAAAAAGGCATATGGAAGTTATGAAGCCATGCTTGCTGATCCCGAAGTGGACATTGTATACATTGCAACACCTAACAATCTGCATTATTCAAATACTATTGCGGCTCTGTCTGCCGGGAAAAATGTTTTATGCGAAAAACCTTTTGCATTGAATTCGAAAGAGCTTGCGGAAATGATTGAATTAGCCAGAAGCAAAAAGCTTTTTCTTATGGAGGCTCTTTGGTCGCGTTTTCTTCCGTCTGTGATTAAAGTTAAGGAGTTAATCGAATCCGAAAAGCTAGGCAAAGCGCATGTAGTTCAGGCTGATTTCGGTTTTATTTCAGAATATAATCCCGAAGGAAGACTTTTTAATCCTTCTCTCGGAGGCGGTTCGCTTCTTGATATCGGAATATATCCTGTATTTCTATCTCTTTTCTTGTTCGGTTATCCTGATAATATTTCCGTTTTGTCAGTCAAAGCACCGAGCGGAACAGACAATACAAACGGAATTTTGTTTTCATACAATGACGGAAAAGTGTCTTCTTTGATGAGTTCTTTCGCGGTAAATCTTGATACTGAAGCAAGGATTTACTGCGAAAAAGGGAAGATTACACTTCATAGAATGTTTCATTGTCCAACTTCTGTTACGGTTTCGGAAGAAAATGTGACTGAAACATTAAATATAAATTACAAAGGCAACGGATACAATTATGAAGCGGATGAAGTGATGAGATGCCTTGATCTGGGTTTGACAGAGTCTCCTGACTGGAATCTGAATTCGAGCATTGAACTTATGAAGCTTCTTGATGAAATCAGACTGCAATTTAAATAAGGCTTGTTTTTTTAATGAAGTGATTTACCGTTTTGCCGGAGGCGGGTAATGAAAAAAATAATCTTCATTTTTCTTTTTCCGGCATTTCTGTTTTCTTCTGACTGGCCGCTCTATAAAGGCAATATTTATTTCACCGGCAATAATGACGAAATTACCGTAAAAAACGCTAATCTAAAATGGTTATTTCAGGCTGATGACAGGGTGTTCAATCCTGTTGCATCGGACGGACTATTGTTTTTTGTGGATATACGGGGTCAGGTCTACTGTCTTGATGAGGAGACCGGTCTGATTATCTGGAAGAAAAATATGAGGGAAATTTCATCCCAGTTTGC
>DAOMHE010000158.1:3560-5385 GCA_035430785.1 Spirochaetota bacterium
GGTGCGCTTTATTATCCAAAAATAGTAAAAGGCGGAAGCGCTAATAATTCCGAGAATAAACCCCCGGAAAATAAAGGAAATGTTGTTAATGATTCAAAACCTGAAACAGATAAAACCCGGGAAGTTGCTATTAATGTAACAGATGATGCCGGTAAACCGGTTTCTTCTATAGTCGAAATAAAAAAGTATGATGATAAAGGAAGATTAGTTTTTGAGTCGAGAGAAAGCGCTGACGATCATGTAATCAGAGTGCCTGAAGGAGATAATGTTGAAGTTCTGATTGAGTCCGGTGATTATATTCCTAAAAAGGTAATCGTTAACAAAGATGACCGGAGAATTGACGAATCTCTGGAACGTATTGAAAAAGGAAAATCTTTTGTTGTTGAAAATGTCAATTTTGAATTCGGAAAGGCGCATCTGAGAAAAGAGTCGCTAAATATTCTTGATAATCTGGTCAATACGATGAAGAAAAATCCAAGACTAAGAATTGAAGTCAGAGGATATACGGATGATGTCGGAGATGAAAAATTCAATCAGAAGCTTTCTGAAAAAAGAGCTGATGCCGTAACCGAATATATGATAAAAAACGGCATTTCTCCGGAAAGAATTAAAGGCGCAGGATTCGGAGAGAAAAATCCGATAGCAGACAATAAAACAGCTGAGGGCAGAAACAAAAACAGAAGAACGGAATTTTTCATAGCCGATAAATAATCGGCTATGATTTTCTTCTTACGCAGATTACGGTCAGGTCATCAGTAAGAACATCCGTACCGGTGAAATCGTACATCTTTGTTACAACGTGATTTAGAATATTTTTAGAATCATTCCGCGGAGCTTCATTGAGAGAATTGACGATTCTATCAATTCCGTATTCTTCGCCTTCAGCATTTGATGATTCATTCAGGCAGTCCGAGAAAATAAGAAGAGTATCGTCTTTCTGCATTTTAAAAGTGAGAAGGCTGAAGTCGGTTTTCATCGCCTCGAGTCCGAGAAAAAGTCCCTTGTAGTTTGTATTATCAGTAGTTTTAACTATTTCAGAACGGCCGAGATCTCCTCTTCGAATGATGAGTTCTGTATGACCGGCGTTAACATAATCAATGAGATCCCCTTTAAACTTCAGCATTATTCCTGTAAGATAATTATCAATATTTCCAAGCTCGTTTATTAATTCTTCATTGATAGCTTCAAGAATTTTGTTCAGAGGTTTGCGGTAATTTTTTGTGAAAATTCTTGTCGATATAGATTTTGCAATCATTGTTATCAGTCCGGAAGCAATACCGTGACCGGATACATCCATTAAAGAAAGACCTAGAAGGTTTCCGTCATTGTCCTGATAAAAATCGTACATGTCTCCTGATACGCCTGACATCGGTCTGAAGTAGAAAGCGATATCCCATTCTTCGGAAAGAGGCGGCATTTTGGCGTAAAGACTGCTCTGTACATTTGAAGCTATTTTCATGTCGAGGTCCATGATTTTGCGTGCTTCTTCAAGACTTCTGTTTGTTACACTGAGATTTTCATTGCTTTTCTCAAGTTCTTCCTTGGCTTCAAGGAGCTGTTCAGTTCTCTGTTTTACAAGAAGTTCAAGATGATCTCTGTAATTTCTTATTTCATCACTCATCAGGTTAAACTGGTCGGCAAGTTTTCCGAGTTCGTCATTATATCTTTTCTTTACCTTGTAAGAAAGTTCTCCTTTTGTAATATGACTGACTCCTTCCATCAACCAGTTCAGAGGAGTTAAAAGAAACTGAGAGTAGAAAATAATGAACATGATGAGAAGAAGAGCTACTGCGATCAGTATATACTGAGCCATACTGATTGTTTT
>DAOMHE010000159.1:0-5348 GCA_035430785.1 Spirochaetota bacterium
AAGAAAGGAAAATGTTACTTCATCTGTGAATGAAGTTCTCGGTGTCGGTATCGATGATAAGCCGGGAGGACTTCTCAGGCTGATCAAGTGTTTCGCAGAAAACAAACTTAACATTGAATACATGTATGCTTTCACCCAGAAAAAAGGCGATGAAGCAACGATGATTTTCCGATTTGAGGATATTGAGGCGGCAAAAAACCTTCTAATCAAGGAAGGATTCAACATAATGAAAAAAATTGATATTATCGGAGATCAGGAATAATGAAAAAAGTCCTTTTAGGAAATGAAGCTATTGCGCGCGGAGCATATGAAGCAGGTTGCAGAGTAGCGGCCGGATATCCGGGTACGCCTTCAACCGAGATTCTTGAGGCAATGGCGCACAGCTATCCGGAAGTAAAAAGCCAGTGGTCGTGCAATGAAAAAGTTGCCTTTGAAGTTGCAGCAGGGGCGGCTATTGCCGGTGCCCGTTCGATGACAACGATGAAGCATGTAGGGCTGAATGTTGCGGCTGATCCGATGTTTACTTTTTCTTACACAGGTGTAACCTCCGGATTTGTTATAATCAACGCGGATGATCCGGGCGCATGGAGTTCTCAGAATGAGCAGGATAACCGTCACTATGCCAGAGCTGCAAAGCTTCCGATGCTCGAACCTAGTGATCCTCATGAAGCCTATTCTTTCACAAAACTCGCATTTGATCTTTCCGAACAGTTTGACCGTCCGGTCATTGTAAGAACAACTACAAGAATTGCTCATTCTCAGGGAGTTGTTGAAATCGGAGAAAGAAAAGAATCAGAGTTGAGGGAGTTTCCGATTAATCCGCAGAAATATGTAATGATTCCGGCTCATGCACGGCCAAGACATAAGTTTGTTGAAGAACAGCTTGAAAAGATGCGTGAGTATTCATATACTTCGGGCATTAACCGCATTGAAAAAGGAAAAACAAAACGGGGAATAATTACGGCCGGTATTTCATATCAATACGTTAAAGAAACCTGTCCGGATGATAATGTCCTTAAGATTGGAATGATGTGGCCTCTGCCTGATAAGATGATCAAAGAATTTGCTTCGATGAATGACGAGCTTTTTGTTGTTGAAGAACTTGATCCTTTTATCGAAGATTATGTAAAAGCGCTTGGAATAAAAGTGACCGGAAAAGAAGTAATTCCTCTTTGCGGAGAACTGAATGCCGACATCGTAGATTCTTCTCTTAACGGAAAAAAACAGTCAAACAGCATCAATTCTTATGCTGGAACAATTCCCAACCGTCCGCCGGCACTTTGCAAGGGATGCCCTCATGCTTTGGTTTTTAATGCCATCAAAAAGCTCAACCTGATAGTAAACGGAGACATAGGATGTTATACGTTGGGAGTTCTTCCTCCATATAATGCGATGCACAGTCAGGGATGTATGGGAGCAAGTGTGAGCATGCATCTCGGTTTTGAAAAAGCATGGGGAAATTCTCTTGCCCGAAAAAGCGTAGCCGTTCTCGGAGATTCGACTTTCATTCATTCGGGAATTACCGGTTTGATAGATATTGTTTATAACGGCGGAACAGGAACAGTTATTATTCTTGATAACCGTACGACCGGAATGACAGGACATCAGGAAAATCCTTCGACAGGAAAGACTCTTCTCGGAGATCCTTCTCCTGAACTGAATTTTGAGGCTCTTTGTCTTGCATGCGGAGTAAAAAGAGTTGTTACTGTTGATCCTATTGAAAAAGACAATCTTGAAAGAGCCCTTGCTGAAGAAACGGCAGCGGAAGAGCCTTCAGTCATAATCGTTAAACGTAAGTGCATACTTAAAAAGTGAGGAATCAGTCTATGGAAAAAAATATAATTTTCTGCGGAGTAGGGGGACAGGGAGTAATTCTTGCCAGCAAAGTTCTCATGGAAACTGCTCTTCGTGCGGGTTATGATGTAAAAGAATCGGAAGTTCACGGAATGGCTCAGCGCGGCGGAAGTGTCGAATGCTGTGTCCGCTTTGGTACAAAAATATATTCTCCGCTTATAGCAAAAGGTAAAGCTGATTATGTTGTTAGTCTTGAGCTTTTGGAGTCTCTCAGAAAAATAGAATTTCTTTCTGATGAAGGAACAATGATTGTTAATGATTTGAAAATTGATCCTGTACCGGTTCAGCAGGGAGTTCTTGAGTATCCTCAGGATATCAAAGATTATCTGAATGCAAATGTGAAAAATCTTTTTATTGCTGAGACTGAATCTGTTCTTAAAGAAATAGGAAGTCAGAAAGCTCTTAATATTGTAATGCTTGGGATTCTTTCTAATTATCTTGAGTTCAGCGAGAAAGAATGGCTCGAATCGGTGAAAGTTTGCGTTAAAGAAAAATTTGTAGAGATGAACATCAAAGCCTTTCTTGCAGGAAGGAGTTTAAAAAAATAATCAAACAATAAGAAATAAATCAGAAAAGCTTTACCTTATACTTTTCTGCCATTTTCTGAATCTGATCGGAGGAAATTTCATGAATGTTTTTTCCTCCGTGACGGTTTTCTACTGTAAGTACAAAAACCGAATATGAGAATTCGGATGCCATTTTGAAATAAGGTTCCATTTCCCATTCTGCTGTAAACGTATTATGAACAAATACTTTTTGAGATCCGGAAGAAAGTGCCTCAAAAGTCATTTTCTCACAATGTTTATATGCAAGATGATTTGTTTTATAATCAAAAGTATAATTGCCTGTTGAATCGTCAGTAAAATAATCATCAATTGAAAAGACCGGATATTTGCCGTTTTCAGATAAAATTCCTGCTATTGTGGTTTTTCCCGCGCCGGGAAGTCCCCGAAGTAAAAATAATGATTTATTGTACATGTTTTTCCTTGAATTGAGTTTTTATAAAAATTTAAGATTTTCAATAATAGCCAAAGGTTTTAATTTTTGAATTACGTAAGTTTCTACACTCGGAGTACATCCGCAGATAGAACATATTCTGCTATTATATATTCCCTTTCTGCAGCAGCATTCAGAAATAATATCATCACATATAAGAATACTTGACCATATAGGTCTTTTCCATTGATTAGAAAGAAGAAGTTTGATTCCGTCAAAAGTATTGGAGATTTTAATAGGATGACGTTTTTTAAGTTGAAGTAATTTGTTGAGAACACTATTTCTATTTCTTTTGTTCAGCATCAAAGAAGAATCTGCTCCGATATATGGAGTAAATAAATGAAAGAGGATCCCTTTAACTTTTTTGTTTTTTATTATCTCATTGAAGTCTTCTGTAAAAGAATAATGATTATAATTGCTGATTGTATAATTAAGAAAAATTCTTTTATGATTACTGTTATTAATATTATTCCAAACCTTATTATAAATTGACCCTCTAATTGCATTGTGAGTTTTTTCTGAACCGTCCATGCTTATCCATAAATAATCAGCTGAAGAATCAAGTTTGAAAGTTCCGTTTGTACAGATAACAACTCTGAAAAAACCTATTTTCTTGGCAAATTGAACAATACTTTCAATATTCTTTTTTTTTGAACGCCAAAGAAAAGGTTCTCCTCCTGTAATAACAAGAATTCTTGAACCTAATGAGTATAATTTTTGAATCTGATTTGTTATTATTTCATAAGAGAAGTTCTGATAGCCAAGATTGGAAACACTGCAATGCTTACAATGTAAATTACATTTATCTGTTATAATAATAGAACTTGTCAATGGTATCTTGTGGCCGAGAAAATAGCATTTAATAATCCAAGAAAGATAGTATAGTATTTTAATTATCATTTTAAATCAATTCCAAGAGGATTCGGATTATTGTAGTTCTGAGACCAGACTTTATTTATGAAATTCAGAGAAAAATAATTTTGAATTAAATGAATATAATGAATTCCATTATTGTTAATGTAAATGAATTCTTTATCAAATCTAGCATAACGGAAAACCCTGAGTAATACAAAAAACAATTTATAATCAGTTAACAAATCTGATGAAAATAAAGATTTATATTCTAATATAGGAATCTTAGTCTCATATAGTCTCCAATAAAGCCAATATAGTTTTTCCATATTTATCGAAACATTCATGATAAGAGAATAAGGTAATTTGCTTGAATGAATTTTGTTTTGATAAGTACTAATATCGAATACATTGAATAGGAAATGCTTTCCCGTGTAAGTTGCGGCGGAAGGACCTAATCCAAGATAATAGTTTCTTGTTACTGAAGAGTATTTATGCTGAGAATTTTTTATAAAACTCCAAACTGAAATTTGCTGATAACCGTTCTTAACTAATGTATCACAAATATGAAAATAAAATTTTCTTCTCACAAAAGAATTTGGTGACTTAACCTTATTTAGTTTCTTGAATTTGCCAATCGAAGAATAAGGAAAAGTAAATAGGGGATAAGTTGTTATTTGATCAGCTTTTGAATTAATTGCTTTATTTAAAGATTCGTTTAATTCATTAAGAGTTTGACCGGGAATTGCAAAGATGATATCAATATTAACAGTGTCGAAATTGTGTTTTTTTGCTTTCTTTATGGCCTTTAGGGCTGTAATGGCATCATAATTCCGGCCAATTGCTTTTAAATGTTGTTGATGAAAATCCTGAATGCCGATACTTATTAAGTTACATTTCATATTCTTAAGGGCTGTTAGTATTTCTTCCGTTAAATCTTCCGGATTAGTTTCAATTGCAATATTTCTAATGGTGCAGATGGATTTTAGCAGATCTATTGCTTCAATTAAAGTGTTCAATAAAAGAGTAGGTGATCCTCCGCCTATATAGAGAGAATCTATAATTTTTCCTTCAATATTCTTTTTGAATATAATGACGAAGTGATTCTCTCTTTTACTACATTTGATGCAGCCTTTCGCAAATTCAGTCTTGGCAATACTGCTATATATAGAACTGCTGAGTTTGTGCATAATTGCGGGTATAATGTTTTTGATTTCTCAAAGGGCGTGTCATTATACAAAGAAAAGTGGACTAACGATACTTATTGGCTTTCTACATATGTTCTGCCTTTGAGTTCAAGATTTAGTGATAGACTCTTAGCAAAATTAATTGCTTTCATAATGAGCATAAAAAGAAAGCTTAGAGAAATGGGATTTGGAAAGCTCTACAAGAAACTGCTCTTTAAGCTTAGAGGCAACACAGAAGCCACAAGACGGAACAGTAAAATGCTCTACATAAAAGATGTACTTGAGTTCAAAGTGCTTGAAGAGCAGCCCTGGAAAAGATTCTCCTATAGAGTGATAAGGGATCTTCCTCTTGAATTAAGAACTGAGATTATGGATGAAGTTTTCGTAATGCTGGGAAAGAACGACGAGCTGAAGTTGCTAAAAACTAACGCTGACATATCAATAAGTGATAATCAGACA
>DAOMHE010000160.1:0-5230 GCA_035430785.1 Spirochaetota bacterium
ATAGAATAAAATACCGGATTCTCCCGCTGACTGAACTGAAAGATTATAGTTTTTAGTGTTATAAAGAGAATTATTTTTATTATTAGACGCAAGTGAAAGAGTTTTCTTCATCGCATCAATCGAATCAGAAACAAAAAGCCACCCGTCAACGATGACCATATAAACTGTTCCTGAGCCATAAACAATTTTTGTCACAGACAAGCTTGAAAGTTTTTCCTCTTCTTCTGAAAACAGATTCTTGAAATTATTGTCAGCTGAGTTATTATTCTTAACAGAAGAGGATGAATCAGAAACAGATTCCGTACGAAGTTTCGTTTTTGTGCCTTTCAGCGATGAAATTATATTAAGCCCGAATGTTGATTTAACATTAAGTTTTCCGGCAGCAATATATCCTTCCGGAAGCGCCGCTACGCACATCGACCCGTCAAAGCATGAAGACAAATTAGAAAGAGTAAACCACGAGTCTCCTTTAAGCTGAACAAAATAAAGCGCGGCGAGCTTTCCGCCTGCCTGGCTTGATTCAATCTGTTTGCGCCACTCGCCTGAAGAAAGTATGGTTTTGCCGAATTCGGATGATTCAAATGCCGCATAAGCTTTTTTCGGATTAAAAATTTCGACGCACCAGAGCGCGTCATCTGAAATCATATTAGAACCGCTTACAATCTTCGGGCTTACAGTATAAGGAGCTGCAAAAACCGAATAAGTTACTGCCGATATAACTAAAAATGCAATGGAAGAAAAAATAAGCAGTTTAGGGCGTTTCATGGAAAGGAACTTCTTCGAAAGGGAATATAAAAAACATTTAATTCTATTCATTGATTTCTTCCAATAATTTAAAGTTGAATCACTACATTGATATAGTATTATGAAAAACTTCAAGAAGAATAATCATTTTTTGAGTCAAAAAAAGCCCGCAAATGCGGGCGCTTTTTCGGAAAGGGAGGGATTCGAACCCTCGGTAACTTGCGCTACACACGCTTTCCAAGCGTGCTCCTTAGGCCTCTCGGACACCTTTCCTTTTTATTTATTCAATCGATGAAATGATTGATTCGCAAACTTTATCGGACCCCGTATTTGCGTCAATGCTTTTTAAGAGTCCTTCATTCTTATAATAATCAACAAGCGGCGCTGTTTTCTCTTTATAAGTATTCAGCCTCACTTTGATCGCTTCTTCGGTTTCATCGCTTCTCTGAACAACTGGAGAACCGCAAAGATCGCAGACTCCTTCCTTCTTTGTCGGCTTTGAAAATACATTATATATCGCCTGACAGTCGGCATTTGAACATGTACGTCTGCTTGAAAGGCGTTTGACGATTTCATTTTCATCAACGATCAGATCAACCGCTGCATTAATCTTAATCGAAAGACGCGACATTATTTTTTTGAGCCCTTCAGCCTGCGGTATTGTTCTTGGAAAACCGTCCAGAATAAAACCGTTCGGAAATTTTTCCTTTGAAAGTTTTTCTTCAATGATGTCAAGAATCAGCTGGTCAGGAACAAGTTCCCCTCTAGTCATAAAACCTTCAGCTTTTTTACCGAGATCACTTCCCTCTTTTATAGCCCCTCTGAGAATATCTCCGGTTGAAATCTGAACCATTCCTTTTTTTTCAACCAATAGTTTTGAAACTGTTCCTTTTCCGGCACCTGGAGCGCCAAGCAGTATAAGATTCATAAATCCTCCAAGAAATATAGTTATGAAAAATCCACTTTCAATGCAGATTTGATTCTATGACGTTCAACCGCAAAATCTATAAGCATGTCAAGAAGCGAAGAATAATTTACCCCTGTCTTTTCCCATAGTTTCGGATACATGCTGATAGATGTAAAACCCGGCAGTGTATTTACTTCATTGAGATAAAATTCGCCGGATTCCTTATCAAGAAAAAAATCAACACGCGACAGTCCTTCAAGATTCAATGCCTCGTAAGCAAGCTCTGCGCATTCTCTTATTTCTTCAGAAATTTTCTCATCGATATCGGCAGGGATTTTCGTCTCTGCGCCTTTAGAATCAATATACTTTGCTTCGTATGAATAAAATTCGTGCGTTGAGTTGATTTCTCCGAGAACGGAAGCTTTTGGAACAGAATTCCCCATAACCGCACATTCTATTTCGCGACAGTTAACTGCTTTCTCAATAATTACTTTTCTGTCATACTCAAAAGCCGCAAGAAGCGCCGGTTTCAGTTCGGATTCTTTTTTTACTTTTGTTATGCCGACAGAAGAACCCGCATTTGCAGGCTTAACGAAACATGGATAGCCGAGTTCCATCTCGAGTTCTTCAACAAGAAAATCATAGGACGTTTCAAGATCAGAAGGAACAACAGTAATCCACGGAACAACCGGAATGCCTGACTCATCGAGAATCTTCTTAGCAAAGTCCTTATCCATGCCGACGCTTGAACCGAGAACACCGGAACCGACGTAAGGAACACCGGCAAGATCAAGAAGCCCCTGAAGGGTTCCGTCTTCACAGTATGTTCCATGCATGACCGGGAAAACCGCATCAGCAATTATTTCTTCACCTGTTTTGATATTGCGGATTACAAGCTTATCATTTTCAGGAAAATGATTAACGAACCAGAGTCCGTCTCTCTTAATATCAAGCACCCTGCCGAAACCTTCTGCTGTTTTAAATTCAGCATTTTTCTGAGGATACCATTTGCCGTCTTTATCTACTGCAACGGCTATTACATTATATTTTGTTCTGTCGAGAGCATCATAAACGGAAGCAGCAGAACAGCATGATACTTCATGCTCTCCGCTTCTCCCTCCGTATAAAAGGGCAATTGTCTTCATCGGTATTATTTCTCCATAAATTCCTTATGGATGGATTTCACCGCAAGCTCGGCATACATTTCATCTATTACGCACGAAATACCGATTTCGGACGTAGAGATCATCTGAATGTTGATGTTGTGGTCAGAAAGTATCCTGAAAAGTTTTCCGGCAACTCCCGCAGAAGAAAGCATTCCCACACCTACAGCAGAAACAATCGCAATATTATCCTGGAAAGTAACTTCGTCGCCTTTCAGTTCTGTTTTGATTTTTTCTGAAATCGCCTTAACTCTATCGATATCCTTTTTGAGAACTGTAAACGATATATCAGCTTTTCCGTCTTTTCCGGTAGACTGAACGATCATGTTAACGTATATTTTTTCTTCACCGAGAACAGTGAAAATTTTCTGTGCGATTCCCGGACAATCAGGAATTCCGTATATGTTAAATTTCACTTCGTCTGATTTTGAAGTAACGCCGCTCATCGTAAATTTTTCCATCATCTCCTCCCGGGGTTTAACAATCGTTCCTTCGTTTCTGTTGAAACTTGAACGGACATGAATTCTTACATTATATTTTTTGCCGAACTCAACCGAACGCGAATGAAGAACTCCTGCGCCAAGACGTGCAAGCTCCAGCATTTCATCATAACTGATTTCATTTAGTTTGCGTGCGCCGCCGACAACACGCGGATCGGCAGTATAAACGCCGTCGACATCGGTATATATTTCACAATCACGCACGCCTAATGCTGCGGCAAGTGCTACAGCGGAAGTATCAGAACCGCCTCTTCCGAGAGTTGTGATATTTTCGTCAGCGTCAATGCCCTGAAAACCTGCGACAACAATTACGGAATGCTTTTCAAGAGCTTTTCTCAAACGCTTGTCATCAACACTTACTATACGCGCATTCGAATGCGCTCCGTCTGTTATCATTTTTACCTGTGAACCGGTAAAAGAAACAGCCTCTATTTTAATTTCATGAAGCGCCATCGCAAGAAGGGATATTGATACCTGTTCACCAGTGGAAAGAAGCATATCCATTTCACGCGCACTAGGCTTTGCGGTGATCTTCTGCGCGAGATCAATCAGATGATCGGTTGTATCGCCCATTGCAGATACGACAACAATCACCTTATAATCATTGTCCACATAACTTTTGATTCTGTCCGCTACGGCTTTAATACGCTCAGGAGAACCCACACTGGTTCCCCCGAACTTCTGAACTATTATTTTTTCACTCATATAGTCTCCAGCAAAATTAAATCAACGATTGGCATTTTCTCCGGGAACAGTTAATAAAACATCAGCCCCTGCAGGAGAATAATGAGCAGAAGAGCTCTGCTTAAGAATATCAGCTTGAGATAAATTTGTCGTATATACTTTCATCTGAACGCCAACAGGTATATTTTTAAGCTGAGTTGACCGAGTAACATAAGGAGGGATCTTTGCTCCGACATACTCGGTGATATCATCTTCGGCAGGAATCGCAACCTGATATGTTCCGCCGCTGAAAGTAATCGTTCCGGTATAATCCTTTTTATATGCATACGCAATTGAAGCAATATTGCCGCCGATATAACCGACGGAAGATTCATTAGTAACATCGTTTATATTATCAGCAATTGCCCAGAAGGTAATCCCATCCGAAGTTGTATATTGTTTAAGATTATTTTTGATTACCATTCGGACTTCAAGAATCCATTCGCCTTCACCGTCATATTTTATTCCGCCCGCAACAGGAACATAAAGAGGAAAAACAAGATTCTCGTCTGTATCAGTAGAACCTTCAACACGAATCTGATTGAGGTTGAAATCATATCCTGACACATCCTCATCATCAAAGTAAAAAGTATTACTTGAAGGAGTCACATCATTGAATCCCATTTTTCTGATATAAACTTCAACATTATCATATTTACTGTCAATATAAAGGTCATCACTTCTGTAATTAAGTCCATTTCCGTTAAAAAAACCATTCGTTTCGTTTACTGGAATCTTATCAACAAGTCTGTAATTTGCAAACCTGTCTCCATCAGCGCGAATCTCAGAAATATCAAGATAAAAAAGACTCGGCCTGCCGCCGGTCCATGCCTGAACGCTTGTATCAGACTCCAATGTACCCTTAATAATAAGATTTACTCTATTCTCGACAAGCTCAGTTATCAAAGGCTCGCCATCACACGAAGAGGTGAATAAAAGCGGTAAAAGAATCGATGTGAGCAGTAAAATTTTATAATTTTTCATAAGTTAAAATATAATGTTAATCCTGTATTAAAAAAATATCCGTTGTACTTTGCACCGGAAATATGCTTTTCATAAATAACCATATAGTCAAAACGCAGACCGAAATTTACCATTCTTCCAGCCATAAACGAAACTTCAAGACCGGCCATAAAAAGAGGATCGAACTGCTGCTTTTCTTCCGGCTTAATATATACTTTTACCCCGCCTGC
>DAOMHE010000161.1:0-5176 GCA_035430785.1 Spirochaetota bacterium
CCGCCAAGAGAAGGATCAGACTGAATCATGCGGAGAAAAACCCCGTCTGTCACAACTTCTATTTTTTCTCCGCGGATTTTATCGTAACGTGTAATGAGCCCGACTCTGCCGCCGGGTTTCTCGCCGATCAATGAAGCTATTCTCTCGGCACAGCTTCTCGCCGCAAGCCGCCTCGGCTGGGTAACAATTATTTTACCTGATATTTTTTCAGAAACGGCAAGCGGAACAAGACTCGTTTTCCCCGCTCCGGCAGAAGCCTGAAGAATCAGACTGGACTCTTCAAGCAGACGCGAACATATCTCATCCAGACGCGGATAAACGGGAAGATTTCTGACTTCATCATTCATTTCTGAATCAATTCTGCCTTATTGATATTTTCCTGTCATGAATGAGGATTCTGTCTTCGCAAAAATATTTTACGGCAAGCGGATATACTTTATGTTCTTCTTTTAAAATTTTTGCGCTCAGCGATTCTTCCGTGTCATCATCACTTACATCAACTGCGCTTTGCAGAATTACAGGTCCGGTATCGGTTCCTTCATCAACAAAATGCACGGTGCATCCGGCTATTTTAACACCGTAATCAATTGCCTGCTTTTGAGCGTGAAGCCCCGGAAAAGAAGGCAATAGCGCGGGATGTATATTCATGATGCGGTTTCTGAATTCATTTATCAGATAAGGAGAAATGATTCTCATATAGCCCGCAGCGCAAATGAGGTCAGTGGAATGCGAACGTAATATCGAACAAATCTCAGCTTCATATTCTTCTTTCGAAGAATAGCTTTTCGGATTTACAAAAAAATACGGAATACCGAGTTCCCGCGCTGTATCAAAAGCCTTTACTCCGTCAACATTGGAAATAACTACACCGTTCTCAGCAGATATAAAACCCGATTTGATACTCTCGGCAATCGCCTTAAAGTTTGAACCGCGGCCTGATACAAGATAAGAAATTTTCTTCATGCGATCCTCACTGAATCAAGAAAAATATCGTCGGCTGCTTTATCAGCCGTAACTGTAAATTCGGAATTATTTCCACGTACGGTAATGGTATTTATTTTATCCGCATCAGGTTTTCCGTGACGGTAAAGAATAGTATAAGCTGTTTCAAGATCTTTTTCAGAAGCTTTGCCGCGGATAAAACCTGAAGGGCCCCTGAAATTAGAAATCAGATACATGTCGGATTTATTCGAATATTTATCAAGAATTTCCGTCTCTTCCGCATTGCGTGAGACGATAAGCTTGCAGGAAGATGAGAGCCTGTAATGACGTCCCACACTCAATAAATAAATGTCTATATCATGGTAATCCGGATGCACAGAAAGAAGATCCTTCAGTCTTGCAGAATATGTTACATCAGTGAACAGGCATCCGCCGGCAGGTGAAGCATACTCTTCAATGCCGTACTCACGCGCTAAGGCGAACTGCCTGTCTCTTCCCCGACCGCTGAAATCAAGAAGCCTTTCCCTGTCTATAAGTCCTTCTCTTTCAACTTTTATCGGATTCAATAGTTTAGCCGAAAGAGGACGGAGAAGAAAATCTTTTAATGACGATTCTTTTTCTATTAGATTCATTTTATTGCGCTGCTGCGACATCGGTCTCTGACCGACAACTTCACCGGTAGCGACAAAATCATAACCGTGCTTTCTCATATATTCCGCGGCATAACGGAGAAAAAATATTTTGCAGTCAACGCACGGATTTATGTTCTTTCCGTAACCGTATGAAGGATTTTTCAGCATTTCCATATATTCAGATCCGGTGCGGATATGCTCAACCTTTAAACCGATTCTTTCGGCATAAAGCGCAGCTTTGGTTTGATCCGGGTCGTCATGCGGCGGAAAAAAAGGAAGAAGAAAATGAAGACCGATTAACTCAATGTTTTGATCAAGAAGAACCCTGGCGGCAAGAAGCGAATCGAGCCCGCCCGAATATAATAAAATGCCCTTTGCTTTTTTCATTGCTCAAAGCTAAAAAATATGCCGAGAACGTCAATATTAATCCTTCTGCAGGCTACTGATTATCAACACGGAAATAGATACGCTTCCACTTGTATGAGCCTTCCTTGTAGAACGATGTAACGTAAAAATCCTGTTCTGTAGCTTTTTCGATTACATCCAAGGCTATCTTGTTTGAATTGTCCGCAATTTCAATGTCGTTATCAGCAGTTAGAATAAGCTTCACTTTATCATCTGTTACCGAAGAGATATTGTCATAAACCTTTTCGTCGGTAGAATCGTATTTCTGCGAATCCATATATTCGAGGTATCCGTAATAATCGAAATAATCACCGAATTCCTGAATCGATGCCGAGAAAAAATCTGCACAAGGATAAACAATAACATGAAAAAACCCGGCAGCCTTCTCTCCCTGACCGACTCTTTTAACGAGCTGACGAAGCATGGAAAACTGGGTATTTATTATCAATTCATTCATTATGAATTTTATATGACGTTTTTTCATCCATTCGAAAGAATGAATCATCTTTTCGATTCGCGCTTTAAAATCTTTATAATGAATTTCGCCGAGCCCCACCACGAAAATATACGGGCCGATGATTCTGCCGTTTTTATCGTAGGATGCTTCAACTATGACGCGATTTTTCTGTTCGTTAAGTTTGCGTCTGTATTCAAATGGAACAAGTTCGTTAAAATCGCTGATCTCTTTCATAATGCTATTTAAAACCATATTTTTTTATTAGTCAAATCATTAATCAATATGCCCCGCAGATAAAAAAAGCGAGCCGAAGCCCGCCAACAAAATATTAAGAAGGGTGAAGATGTAACAGCCGATCCGATGTCCCGGCGCTATTAGAAAGGGGATTATAACGCACCGGAACCATCGGCTATCAATAAGGACATAATAAGCGATACATTAAAACTGTCAATTAAAATCCGTCCGGTTGGTATTTTTTTGTTTTGTTTTTAGACTTTTTTATCATTTTTTAGAACAATCCGGCTTTTTTAGGGGTTTATCCTATAAATACTGTCATTATATATCGTAAAACACAGTTTTTCAGGAAACTGACGCTTATATAATATTTTTAATTGAAAAATGAGGTATCTCAGGAGATGATTGACATTATGAAGAACAGCAGTCTTCAAAAAAGCCGTGATACAACGGATTCGTCTCTAACATGGTATCTTGACAGAATAAACAAGATTCCGATGCTCACGAGAGAGGAAGAGGATCTCTATGCCCGTTTAGCGAAAAACGGCGATCCGGAAGCAAAAAACGTGCTGGTAAAATCAAATCTCAGATTTGTGGTATCCGTAGCAAAAAAATATCAGACTAACGGAATTTCTCTTCTCGATCTCATCAATGAAGGAAACATGGGTCTTATCAAGGCCGCCGAGAAATTCGATCCGGACAAAGGATTTCATTTTATATCTTATGCTGTGTGGTGGATTAGGCAGGCAATAATGCTTGCTATTTCACAGAAAACATCGCTGATCAGAATTCCGCTCAATAGAAGCGCCGACCTTCAAAAAGTCGAAAAAGTTCATAAATCGCTCGAATCCAAGCTTCACAGGGAACCTACTGCCGAGGAAATATCCGAAGGCCTCGACATGAACAATGACCAGCTCAGCTACCTTAAAAATATACCCCAGGAATTCGTTTCTCTTGATGCGGCTATGAGCGATTCTGATGATACACCGATCGTCAACATGATCGAAGATGACAGAGGAGATTCGCCGGATAAAGAAGTTTTAAATCAGACATTATCCAATGAAATAAAAAATATTCTCGAAACGCTTACCAAATCAGAAAGAGAAATCATCAAAATGCGTTTCGGTCTTGATGAGCATAAACCGATGTCGCTTCAGCAGATAGGAGACAAATACGGTCTCTCGAAGGAACGCATACGCCAGATCGAAAAAAAGGCTCTGAGAAAACTGAATGCATCCCCAATCCGCCGCAACCTTGAAGGATTTATGGGCGAATGATCAGCTTCCGTGCTTTTCCTTAAGATATCCGTATATTTCATCCTGAGAACGCGTTTTAACCTCTCCGCCGCGATAATACTTGTTTGAAAGCGATTCATCAAGAATTCTCGACTTAACATTATCCTTCCATGAGATCTCAAGAATATCGCGAAGTTCATTTTTTATAGCATTATCATAAACAGGAACACTCACCTCGATTCTATTATCAAGATTTCTGCTCATTAAATCGGCTGAAGAGATATAGCAAAGTTCATTTCCGCCGTTTGCGAAAAAGTAGACACGTGAATGTTCAAGATACCGGTCGATAAGACCTCTTGCCTCAATATTTGCAGTAGAACTGTCGAGCACGAGAGAAAACATTCCGCGCACGAGAAGACGGACCTTTACTCCGGATTCAGCTGCACGGCGTATATATTTTATCATCTCTCGGTCAACGAGATTATTTACCTTGATAAATATTTCTGCATCAACGCCACTTTCCGCGTTGCGTATCTCATTCTTTATAAGCCTCTTGAATTCATCGCGCATGTTAAAAGGAGCTACAAGCAGGTTACGGTACGAATGATGTCTGAAATTCATTACAAAAAAATTAAACAGCTCTGATATCTCGGAAGTTATTCTCTTATCCGATGTAAGAAGATAGTGGTCGGTGTATTGACGGGCTGTTTCTTCATTAAAATTGCCTGTACCGATTATGCAGTAATTTTTTAATGCGCTATTCTCGCGTCTGGTAATCATGCACAGTTTAGAATGAACCTTAAGACCTGCAATTCCGAGAATTACCTTAACACCCTCCTCTTTCATGAGGTTTGCCCAGTAAATATTATTATCTTCGTCGAAGCGGGCCTGAATCTCCATGAGAACGGTAACTTTTTTTCCGTTTTTGCTCGCATTAATCAGCGCGTTCGAAATACTCGAATCCTTGGCAACCCTGTAAAGTGTTATCTTGATTTCTGTAACATTAGTATCCATAGACGCTTCACGAAGAAGATCTATAATCATGTTGAATGAATTATACGGAAAATGAAGCATCACATCGCGCTTACGGATTACGGACATTATGCTTGATTCTGAGAGAAGTTCCCTGTGAAAAATCGGCTCGCGTCTGATGTCGGAATCTTCGGAAGGAAGAATATTCGGGAACCGCATAAAGTCCTTGAAGTTGTGATAACTTCCGCCCGGCACAAATGTTTCATTGCGCTTGAGATTCATTTTCTTGAGAAAATATG
>DAOMHE010000162.1:0-5168 GCA_035430785.1 Spirochaetota bacterium
AATACTCATATCACTCATCAGCAGGAATTGAGCAGAAGCTGGGTAAGAATTTTTCTGTTAAGATAGAAGGTTTTTATAATTATTATCTTGATCAGCTGACTGAAGAAAAATGGATAGATGATGAAGGCGTTGAACGTAATTATAAAAACTGCATGAAGATGAGAAGTTACGGGACAGAATTTATGATTAAAAAAGATATTAATGAAAATGAAAACGGATTTTATGGTTTCATTAATTATACTTTTGATAAAAGTCAGTATAAAACCGGAGCAAAAAACAATAATGCACAATTAGTTCAGGATTATGCCTCTGAAGGTATGTACTATGATCCTTCTGAGTATAAGAAATGGATAGATTCTCCCTATGATATGCGGCATATCCTGAAAATGGTTCTGGCGTATAAGTATGAAAGACATACTTTTTCTACAAGAGTTCAATACAATACTTCTAAGCCTTATACTCCGATCAACAGCGGATGGCATGATACGGATTTCTCCGATCCGAAAGATCCAAATCATGAAAGGTGGGTTCCTCTTTTTGGTACAATAAATTCAAAAAGATTTAAGCCGAGTTATCAGATAGATCTTCGTTATGAATACCGTCAGAGATATGAATGGGGATATTTTTCGTGGTATCTTGAACTCATTAATGTTACAGCTCAATCACTTGAAGAAGAGAAATGGGATTATAGATATGGATACAGCAAAAATAATCCGAAAACTAAAAAGGAAAAAGCTGTTCCTCTTCCGAATTTCGGTGTTGAAATATCTTTTTAATTGAGTTAATAGATAAGAATTTAAAGTATAAATTGAAAAGTCAAAATTTAAAGAAACCCCGCAATTGCGGGGAATTCTTTCAAAAAGAAGATTTTGATCCAACGCCGCCTCGACCGTGAGCGGGAATAAATTTAAAATCCGGGAACAAGTTTTTCAGATACGAACTTACTGAAGAAGCTTCTTCAATACTTGCGTCAACACCATGTCCCTTAAAGTTGGAACCGGCATCAACAATGTAATAATTTGTTTCAGCGTCTTTTTTATAAAGCTTGATATTTCCGCCGCAGTTAGTCTGGCACGAAGGAAGTTCCTTTTTTAATTTTTTATCTGTTTCAACATGAGTTTCTGTTCCGGATGTATAGAAAAGAGCTCTTTTGGATCTTCCTTCCGGAAGGCATGCCATATATGTTATATATTCATTTTCACAAAGTTCTTCGAGCATATTTCTAAAACGGGTTTTGTTGACATCTTCCCATTTTTCGAGTCCGGTATATTTACCGATACGTAATTTCTGCTGAACCGGAACGAAAATGGTGCTCAGCATATTTTTCTTTTTCAAAAAAAGAATAAACCTCGGAGGAAAAACTGAAGCGGTAAACGAAACTATTTCTTTTCTTTTAGCAGGATTTGCTGTATATAATGCAGAAGTTTCGATTACTGAAAGAGCATCTTTACATTCATCAAAAGAAAAATCTGTATCAACGGAAAAATATGATTCATTATCAAGAATTTTCATGAAACCCTGTTCTGCGATCATCGTTGAAGCGTTTAAATCAATGATGCTTTCGAGAACAATTTTTTCATTATCAGCAGAAAGAACTCTGCCCATGCAAATTGTGTCCTTGTATACCTTGATGAGAACTTCACCGGCTTTGAAATCTGCAATATGTTTTTGTGTCAGCAGATTTCCTTTTTTCATCTCTTCTAAAAACATTTAGTACCCCCTATGGTTTTTAGAAAAACCAGAAAAAATCGCCGAAAGGTCAAGTCTTGTCAATACAAAAATATGAAAAAGTGAATACCGTCCAACCGGTAAAAATATCATAGTTCACAATTTGAAAAGCTGTTGCTTTAAAAGAATAATCAGAGTATAAAGATTTATATTTACTGATTATTTAGAATTCATGCTTGTTTTGTTTTCAGTCTAATATTCATTCGGGAAATCATCAGGAGTCTTATAATGTGGAATATGGCATTATCTATTTCTTTGGTAACTATATCCAGCGCAATAGCTCTCATGATGTGGATTATGACCATTGCGCGAAAAAGTAATACCCTGAAATATTTTGCATTATCATTTACGTTTCTTTCAATATCTTTTATTCTTTTTCTTGTACAGGAAAGATATCCTTTATATGGCATTGTCTTTGCTAATTCTATAATGATATTATCTTATATGTTTTTAGCTTTAGGCTCACGAAAATTTTATAACATTTATCCGTTATTATCGGCAAGATTCTATTTCTATTTAATTATTGGAGGATCTCTGTTTGTAATTTTTACGTTTTGGATTCCTTCATATCGCGTTAGAGCAATCAGCGCTTCTGCATTTGTTGCAATATTTTCAGCAGAAAATATTTATTCATTAGTTAAAAATCAATTATCTTCATTATTCCGAAAAAGCTTTAAGTTGCCTATTGTTATAATTATTTCTCTCTTTATTGCTTTTCATATAACTAGAATAATTGTGCTGATTTTGTCTAACGACATTGGTTCATATTTTATGGAAATTCATCCGTATACAACCGCAACTTTTCTGGTGACGCAGTTCTTTACTATTCTTTGGGCTGAATTAATTCTTTTGGCTGATATGGAACAACTGCTTGGAAGGGTTGAAAAAAAGAAAGAACAGCTTGCGAGTATTGCATTTAATGACCAGCTAACCGGAATTAATAACAGATATGCTCTTGAAGGATTTCTCGATCAGGAGCTTGAAAGACAGGACAGATATCTTGAACCTCTTTCTTTTATACTGTTTGATATTGATCACTTTAAGCGAATTAATGATAAATTAGGCCACTCAGCTGGAGATGATGTATTAATAGCTGCAGCTCAAGCAGCTCAAACAAATCTGCGTTTAACTGATAGAATTTTCCGCTGGGGAGGCGAAGAATTTCTGATTGTATGTCCCCATACTCTGTTAAATGGTGCGGCAGAATTTGCACAGAAGCTTCGACATTTATTATCTGTTATTGATTTTACCGGCGCTAATAATATACCAATAAAATTTACAGGAATTACCGCAAGTTTCGGCGTGATAGAGCGTTTCCCCGGAGAATCGAGAAATGATTGTTTCAGGCGTGTAGACAAGATAATGTATCTTGCGAAAAAAAATGGAAGAAACCGGGTTGAATTAGATCAGAATGAAAAGGAGAAGAAAGGACTTGTTAATATTCAATGGCTGGAAGAATGGAATTCCGGTATTTCTATAATAGATATGGAACACCGGGAATTGGTACAAAAAGGAAACCGGCTTATTAATCTTGCTGTGATTCAATCTAAAAAAGAATTACTTTGTGAGGCAATGAATTCATTACAGACTCATATTATTAAACATTTCCGCAATGAAGAAGAAATACTTAAAACAATTAAATATGATAAGATTGAAGAGCATAAAAGAATTCATAAACATCTTGAAGAGGATGCCCGTATTCTTTATGAGAAACTGGCAAAAGAGCCTGTAATAGCGGTAGAGATATTCCATTTTTTGATGGATCAAATAATAATCGGGCATTTAAAAGATTCAGATTCTGATTTTTTTCAGCTAGCCAGGGAATATATGAATCGCATAGATTTAAATAGTAAGGAATAAGTAGTAATTTCATGAAATATTTTTGTTTGGTTACTTTTCTGTTTATCTCTATTATTTATGTAAATGAAAGTAAATCTGAAGATACTGGGAAAATAGATACAAAAGATATTGAAGTATACAACTCTGTTTCTGAACCATGGGAAACTATTTTTAGTAAGACCGGCGGAACAAAATATGAGATTTCATCAAAAAAGGATAAAACGTTTACGATTGTTTTAAACCGATATCAGAATCCGCTTCCGATGATTCAATTTGACTGGAAAGGTTATACTGTATGTTATTATGATTACTTTGGGATATCAAGCAAAGGAAAAGATCTTGGAAATATAGTGCAAATACGGAAGAAAGATAAAGTTTTGTATGATATACGCGGAAATAGTTATTTTCACGGATTTATCTATGATATAGATTCGTATATGAAAGGAGAAGAAGATCCTTACGATATTTTTTTTCGTGATGTTACAGGAGACGGAGAGCCTGAACTGTTTATACATGCTGGTTCGCGCGGAGCTTATTCATATTGGACGATGTATATATTCCAAATGAATAAAAAGGGACCTGAAAATATTTTTAAGTGTTTTACAGGAAGAGTCGGTATTCTGCAGTCTCCGAAAGAGGATAAGGTATGGGATTTACACTGGAATGACCGTACTTGGGATATTATGAATCTTATGTGTTATGTCCGGGATATTGACAATAATGGTATTCCTGAAATGATAATGGCTAATTCAGTTATTGAGCACCTTTTAGGACAAACTCATGGTCCATATGCACTAACGATTCTTGAGTGGAATGGGAAAAGTTTTTTTGATAAGACAAGAAAATTTCCTGAACTTGCTCGGAAAGCTGCATTAGGATATGCCGATGACAGTATCGATGATTCTTTTCCGCCAGATAACGCATATCAGTTTTTATCCGATTCGCTAATGCCTTATTACGCAAATATGATTCTTGCCGGACAGGAAAACAAAGCTCGCGAATGGATCAGAAAAAACGGCAAGGGAGAAATTCTTGAGTGGCTTGATGATAAAAAAGAAATTCAATCGATTCATGACGCTCTAAAATTGAAAGGAATCGGAGAAAGGATGAGACAAAGAAAAGAGTATGTATATTGATGAAAACTGTATTTAAACGATAATTGTCTTTTTCATAATAAAGGAATCTGTCGTTCGTGTATAAAACGTTGTCCTGTTGGAGCAATATCAGTTGATGGAATAGATCGTATAAAATGCAGAAATAGTGTAATGAGAAGTGAATCAAAAGAACTTGCGTAAAAATATGGAGGAGCTGTTACTACCGGATGCGGACTCTGTAAATCAGGAGTTCCTTGTGAACACAGAATTCCGTAAAAGAAATTAGACTTTTTGCATATTGAATATCATTATCGAAAAAGAAAAGCAGAGTTCATAGTATGTAATAGAAAAAGGTTTAATAAGACATTATAAAAATTGACAACACTGTGGTTGATAAATAAGTGGTATTGCTTATCAGATTATGGGAAAAGGGATCACAATTGTATAAAAGAACAAATATAAGAAAATTAGAAATATTTATATTATTTATAATGCTAAATTTTTCTG
>DAOMHE010000163.1:0-5090 GCA_035430785.1 Spirochaetota bacterium
CCTGAGAGTTTTACTGAGGCTGAAAAATAGGGTTGTATTTTCCCGGGTCCTGACACGGTAGCGAAAAAATCACCGGTTTTTTTATCTGAATCTATTTTTTGTAAATGGTTGATTCCAAGCGAGATGAGTCTTAGATTTAATGAGGCATTATTTGATATTTCATAATGATTTTTGCCTGTAACTTCAAATTTATTTCTCTGCTCTTTGGTATAAACTTTAGAAACGATGCTCTTAAGATAGAAATAATCATAATATGTAATTTGGAAACCTGTAAAGATGCTGGTTTCAGTTGCCGGATTGTCAAATAAAACCTTATCAGAATTTATTTCTTTCATTTCATTTTTAGATTCACCGGATATGCCTCCCAAAAATTTAATTTTTTCATTTAAAAATTTTAAAGCAATGTCGGAATTTCCGGAAAAGAAAACATTCTCGGAAGTATATCCTTTTGCCGAAAAATATGAATTAAATTCAAAATGTTCTTTTGTATAATAAATGCCGGCAAATGAATTGTAAAAATTTAATATAGCGTTTTCATTTATTTCTCTGAAGTCGGATTTTCCGAATCCTGCTGAAATATCAGCTGTAAGATCTGGTGAAAAATTGAAAGTAATTACGGCTTTTGATGATTTTGATTTTTCGGTGATATCGCCGTCAGTCTGATTTATCATATTTAAAATGCCTTTTGCTTCTATGAAAGGATTTGGTTCAAAAAGCAAAGTATAAGATGAATTCATTGTAATATTGCTGCTGTTTTTCTGGTCAAAGTATGACAAATTAAAACTGCTTTGAATTATATCCGAGTGTATATATTTTGCTGATGATACAATTGCATCGGCGGAATTTTTTTTTGTTCCGTTAAAATTATTCCCTGGTCTGAATGTTTCTTTGTCTGCGGAAACAGCAGCGTTGAAATTTACTTCAAGAAGACCGGAAGTATAATTTGCATTCGCTGAAGTCAGACTTTTTCCGTTTGAGAAATAAACTGAATGAATTGAGTTATTTCCGCATGAGCCCTGTGTGATGATATTTATCGATTTTCTTTTTTGAATGCTGTTTGAAGCAGTATGGTTTTTATCTGATACTTCAATTCTTCCTATAACCGAATTCGGCATGTTTTTCAGTATTTCGGTATTATTTCCGATGAAGTTGCCATTAATGAAGACGGAATATTCATTTAAATCGGTAAATCTCTGTTTGAGTATATCATATACTGAATAGTAGCGTATCTGATTGAGCTCTTCCGGTGAAACTGTTTCAACCGAAGTGTTTAATTCCTCTGAAGTTTTGCCGCCAAAAAGATTAATCGGTGTTTTATGTTTACCATAGAGATAGTCGGGATTGAATTTCTCGGCATATAGATTAAGAGATAATAATAATAAAATTAGAGCTTTTTTCATAAGAATTCCGTTTGTTTTACTATTACCGTTATATTATGGTTTTTATTGCAAGCATTTTGCTTGACAGTTCAAGCATGAAAATAATGCTTTTACCGCCGTCGCTCTGACGGCGGGAGGAAGTCGGGTTAGAATCCCGCGCTGGTCCGCAACCGTGATTCGCTATAAGCGATAAGCCGGATCTTCCCTGGGCCGAAACCTCGGGAACAAAGGTACGGTCTGACGAAAGTGTTTCACTTCGCAGGCATGCATTTCTTAAGTTTAGGCCCCATATTAATAATGGGGGATTTATGAAAAAATTATTTCTATCTGCGGTAATGTGTATTTATACAGCCGCAGGAATTTCTGCAGAGGAATCCGCGGAAAAGAACACAGCTGTAAAAGGTGATGAGATTGTTATCAGTGCATCAAAATTATCTACAACATCTGAAAAGAGCGGTCTATCGGTTACCGTAATTGATTCAAAACAAATTGAGAAAAGCGGCGCTTCAAAAGTTTATGAATTATTGAAAATTCAAAATGGAATTTCAGTTTCTTCAGATTCAAGTTTCGGAGGTACTACCTCTGTATTTATGCGGGGAGCTGATTCGGCATATACAGTTGTTCTTATTGACGGAGTAAAAGTAAATGACCCGACTTCTACAGCCGGAGGCTTTGATTTTGCGAATCTTCCTCTCAATAATATTGAACGTATTGAAATCATCAGAGGATCACAATCCGTTGTTCACGGTTCTGATGCGCTTGGCGGCGTTATAAATATAGTGACAAAAAAGGCCAGAGGTGATGAAGCAAATTTCAGTATGGGTTACGGAAGATACAATAACCGTAATGCTGCATTGTCTGTTAGCCACGTAGGGGAAAAGACTGATTTTTCCATGGGAGCATCATATGAAAAAGCAGACGGATTTTCGAAAGCAAAAGCTAAAACCGGGACTTTCGAAGATGACGGGTATAGAAATATTTCATTTAACGCCAAAGTCGGATACGATTATAATGAAATGATCGGTGTTGATCTGTTTTCGTCATTTAACAGATCAGAATATGATCTTGATGAAACTGCATATTTTGATGATAGAAACAGTACTCAGAAGAATAATTTTTTTACCGTCGGTAGCGGATTGAAATTTTCACCAATTGAAAATCTTATGCTGAGAAGCAATTTCTCATATTTTCTTATGGATAAAAAATTCAGAAATGATGCGGATTCTCCGGATGTTGAAAATCCTGTTTATCCGAATTATGCATCAGACTCCAGTTTTTCAACCTTTATCGGTGACCGCAAGAAGGCTGAAATTTCAGCCGAGTATCAATATGGTTATTATCGTGTTATTGCCGGATACGAATATTCTTCTGATTCATGTGAGAACAGTTATTCGACAGGAGGCTCTTTCCCTTCTTTCAGCGTTTATAGTTTTAAGAGTCATAATAATTCAGTTTATGCTATGAATAGCTTTGATTATGACGGGTATGCAGGATTAAATGCCGGTGTCCGTTATACTAAAACATCTGAAAACGAAAGCGCAGGGATTTGGCAGGTTTCTGCTTATGGAAATATAAAAGATATCGGGACACGTTTCCGTTCCAGTGCCGGTACTGGATTTAAAACTGCCAGTCTTTATCAATTGTATGACTCATATTCAGGAAATAGAAATTTAAAGAATGAAAAAAGCATATATTATGATTTTGGTATCAATCAGAAAATACTAAAAATCGCTGAAATCGATGCAGGTTGTTTTTACTCAAAGTTTAAGAACAGAATCGACTGGATAATGACAGATCCGGCTTCATTCTCAGGTAAGTATCTGAATGTTGCAAAAAGTTCATCTAAAGGTGTAGAAATTTCAGCTTATATATATCCTGTTGATTTTATGACTGTTTATGCTAACTATACATACACTCTTTCTAAAGATGAAGAAACAGACGATGATTTATTGAAAAGACCAAGGCATAAATATTCAGCAGGAATAAGTGCTGATATTTTAAAAAAGGCTGATATTTCGATTTATTATGATTATACAGGCAAACGTTACGATTACGGATATGTAAAACTCGATTCTTATACAACATTGAACGCAGTAGCTAATTTCAACACAACCGAAAATACCTCTGTTTTCGTCAGAATAGACAATCTTTTTAACAAAGAGTATGAAGAAGTTAAGGGATATGATGCAGGCGGCATTAATGTCAGATGCGGTTTGAAAGGCAGATTTTAAAAAATAACTAAGTTGAATTTCATAATTTTTATAATAATAAAGCCGGAACCGATAAGACTCCGGCTTTATTTATAAATTATTAGCCGTATAAAAAAAAAGTGTTCAACGTGTTTTATTATTGAAAAGATAATCGCCTGACATATTATGTCGCGGTGAGCCGTGATTATGTGTATTAAGGTGGTTTATGAAAAGACTGTTTCTTTTTTTGACATTATTATGTTCAATTTTTCTTTTTTCTAATCTTCTGACGCAGGAGAAAAATGCCGTTTCTTATAATGATGCGGGATGGGATTACCTGAAAAAAGATGAATATTTAAAAGCCTCAGCCCAATTCATAATAGCTCTTAATAAAAATCCGTCATATCTTGACGCTAAACTCGGTCTTGCCAAATGCCGTCTGAAGCTTTCAGCATTTAAAGAAGCCTACGAAATGTATGATAAAATTCTGCAGAGAGAAGGCGATAATGAACAGGCAATGATCGGAGTTGCTGAGGCTCTTTCCGGACTCGGGAAAAATGACAGATCACTGGAGAAATTTCAGGCAGTAATTGATAAGTATCCCGAAAACACCGATGCCCATTTCGGGATGGCTAATATTTATTATAATATGAATAAGAAGATATGGGCTCTTCGCAAAATCGATACTGTTTACAAACTTAATCCTTTTCATTATAATGCTCTGCTTTTACATTCAGAAATTAAAAGCGATGACAAGAGACTTTCTGAAGCTGAAGATTTGATAAAGAAAGCAGTAAAAAGCGATCCGGAGAATCCAGCCGGTTATACGGCTTATGCGAAGCTTTATATTAAGACTTTTAATAAAACCGGAAAAGATTCATATCTCGCAGATGCTGAAGAAGAAATCTCAAAGGCATTGTCGATCAAAACAGACTATCTGCCTGCATTAATTCTTTCAGGCTATCTTTATCTTTCTCAAAAAAATTATTCGGCTGCAGCTGAAGCTTTTTCAAAAGGTTCACAATTGTCGCCTTCGGATTCATCGATATATTATTCGTCTGCCTATTCGAGCGAACTTGAAGGAAATACGGATTCTGCTTTTAGTTTGTATAATAAGGCATATTCGGTTAACAGCGATGATGATATCAATCAAAATGCTCTCGAGAGTCTGCTTGTTGCCAATAATTTTGAAATCGGTAATCCGGTTAGAACGGATTTTTCAAAAATGTATTATGGCTTGTCGAAGGAGTCTTTCAAAAAGAATCTTGCAGGGGTCGGAGAACTTTTTTTGAGAAAATCGCTCATGATGAATCCAATGAACAGGGAAGCCCGAGAAGATTTAAGGGATTATTATCAGGCTGTAGGATATGACAGATTCTATATCGAAGAGATTAAATCACTTCAGAAACTTTTCCCTAATTCGAAATACCGTGAGGAACTCAATCTTGCCGTCATAAAGCGCAGAAATTCGATGTATTTTAATGCAGGTTACGGATCTGAAGCTCCTGAGCGTAATGTTCCA
>DAOMHE010000164.1:0-5085 GCA_035430785.1 Spirochaetota bacterium
TATCAGAAATCATTTATGATAAACTAATTAAATTTAAAGAGGTAAAATGAAAAAATTCACACTAGCACTTTGCGTATTATGCACTGTCATCTTTTCTTACGTAAAAGCAGATCAGAAAATTCGAACTGTAACATTCTGGACTTTTGCGTCGAATAACTGCGAAGAATTAAAAAGAAGGAAGCATGAAATAGAACAAAAATTCAACATCAATCTTCAAATTGAACTTATGGCTCAAAATACTTTTGTTCAGAAACTTCAACTTGTAATGATGGATCAAGAAGGAATTCCTGATATAATCGAATGGATGATAGAAAGCAACAGAATTCTCAGCAAAGATCCCGAGAAGTCATTTGTTATACCGCTCAACAGATTCATCGCAAAAAGCACAATTAACAATAACATAAGTCCCGGCCGTTTATCTTTAGTAACATACGGTGGAAATATCTACGGTCTTCCTCATGATGCTCATCCGATAATCATGGTTTACAACGATACCATCTGGAAGAATGCAGATGTTGATGTAGCAAAAATAGAAACATGGGACGAGTTTTTCGAAAAAGCTAAGAACCTTAGAAAACTTGATGAAAACGGAAAGCAGAAACATTTTGCCCTGCCAAGTTCCGAAATGGGTCTTGGCGACGCGATGTATATGATGTGGCAGCAGACCGGAGCTCAAATATTAACAAAAGACGGCAGACCGAATCTTAATTCTTATGAATTCAAAAATTTTGTTAAAAAATGGAGCAACTGGGAAAAAAGCGGAGCTATGACGACATGGGACTGGGGTAATTTCCAACAGCTTATAAAAGATGGAACATACGCTTCATACATTTCTCCGGACTGGTGGGTTTCACAGACAGATGCAGCAGCAAATGAAGGCAAATATCAGTTTAACGTCAGATCACTTCCTCTTTATAAAAGAGGAATCAAGACCGGATCATCCTGGGGAGGCTCTTTTCTGGCTATACCTAAAGGAACTAAGGATGCTGATTTTATTTTTAATATCATGCAGTATATTCAGTATGACAACTCTGCTCTAGAAGCACGATATACTGAAACAGAAATGCTTCCTCCGGTAAAAAGTTTCTGGAATAACAACGTTCTGGATTTTCAGGATCCGCGTTTTGGAGGACAAAAAATCAGACGTTTGCAGGCAGATTCTGCAAAAATCCTGATGCCGATAACAACCGGCGATATTTTCTGGGAATTAATATCAATTTTCAGCGACAATTACAGATCATACACAAGCGGAAAATTATCATTTGATGAAATGATTAACAATTCGCAGCAAGACGGAATGGAGACATACAAATCGTTTTTTGAGAATAACAATTAAACTTACCTGGAATTTTTTTGGGGAAATAAAAAAGGGGCTTTCGCCCCTTTTTTATTATTAACCGAGTCTTTTCTCGATTGCTTCGAGTTCAGACATAAGCTCTTTCGGAAGATGATCTCCAAAAGTCGGATAATGATTCGCTCTAACATCGGCAATTTCAGCTTTCCAGCCTTCTTTGTCGAGTGAAAGAAGCTCTTTCATATCTTCTTCGCTTACGCCGTTCGGTCTGTCGATTGCGTCAACAGTCGGCATTACGCCGATAGCAGTTTCCTGGAATTTTCCTTCTCCGTCGCAACGCTCGAAAATCCATTTAAGTACACGGCTGTTTTCGCCGTAACCAGGCCAGAGCCATTTGCCTTCTTTGGTTTTTCTGAACCAGTTAACGAAGAAAATCTTAGGAAGCTTGTCTTCAGTTGATTTTGATCCTACAGTGATCCAATGTTTGAAGTAATCTCCCATATTGTATCCGCAGAAAGGAAGCATTGCGAAAGGATCTCTTCTGATAGTTCCTGCTTTAAGGTCAAGAGCCGCAGCTGTAATTTCAGATCCTACGATTGAACCCATGAATACGCCGTGATTCCAGCTTGTTGCCTGATGAATCAATGGAATAGTGCTTGGTCTTCTTCCGCCGAAAAGAATCGCAGAAATAGGTACTCCGTTCGGATCTTCCCATTCAGGAGCGATTGCAGGACACTGTTTTGCAGGAGCTGTAAAACGCGCGTTCGGATGCGCTGCAGGTTTCTGCTCTTTGTTAGCTTTATCCTGAACCCATTCGTTTCCGTTCCAGTCAATAACCTTGCCCGGAGCGTCATATCCGATACCTTCCCACCATACGTCTTTGTCTTCAGTAAGAGCAACGTTTGTGAAAATTGTATTTTTCTCAATTGATCTCATAGCATTCGGATTAGAATCCATTGATGTACCAGGAGCAACACCGAAGAAACCTGCTTCAGGATTGATTGCATAAAGTCTTCCGTCTTTTCCGTATTTCATCCATGCAATATCATCACCGATAGTTTCAACTTTCCATCCAGGGATAGTAGGAACAAGCATCGCGAGATTTGTTTTTCCGCATGCAGAAGGAAACGCAGCTGCAACAAATTTTGAAGCGCCTTTAGGATTTGTGATTTTAAGAATAAGCATGTGCTCAGCCAGCCATCCTTCATCGCGCGCGATAGCAGAAGCGATACGGAGTGCAAGGCATTTCTTTCCAAGAAGAGCGTTTCCGCCGTAACCTGATCCGTATGACCAGATTGTTCTTTCTTCAGGAAAGTGAGAAATATATTTCTTATCAAGAGGAGCGCAAGGCCATTTGCCATTGTCTTTTTCACCAGCAGCAAGAGGTTTGCCGACAGAATGAAGGCAAGGAACATACTCTCCGTTTTCACCGAGAACTTCAAGAACCTTTGCTCCGACACGTGTCATGATGTGCATATTTGCAACAACGTAAGGAGAATCAGTGATTTCTACACCGATTTTTGCGATGTTTGAGCCTACAGGACCCATGCTGAAAGGAATTACATACATAGTTCTGCCTTTCATGCATCCGTCATACAGACCTTTCATTGTTGTTTTTAGTTCATCGGGATTGATCCAGTTGTTTGTAGGACCAGCTGCTTCTTTGGTTTTTGAAGCGATGTAGGTACTTTTTTCTACACGGGCAACGTCAGACGCGTCAGATTTAAAAAGAACACATCCGGGTCTTTTCTTTTCATTAAGAGGAATGGCAAGACCTTCATCGACAGTGATCTTGATCATTTCGTCATACTCTTTCTGCGAACCGTCACACCAGTAGATGTTTTCCGGCTTCGTCATAGCAGCAACTTCTTCTACCCATTTGAGTAGTTTCTGATGCTTCGTCATGCTACTTTCTCCCATATAAAGCTCCTTTTATTTATTATTTTTTCGCGTTAATAATACACCGCTCTCCGCGGGATTTTTTTCTGTTATGAAAATATCCGAATGAAACAGTTTGATCTGCTGAAAAAGAAACGGAGGAGTGTAAAGAACCCTGAAAAAATTGCTATAATTTATTAAACTCAAATCATACCACAGTGTCAAGAATTTAAAGAAATAACCGGACGAATATCCGGTTATTTCTGTTTTATTACTTAATCGTGAAAAGAACCTGTCCAGTAAGGACCTTGGCTCCCTGGGCAACCGGAATAGAAGAAACAACACCCGCTTTTGGAGTTTTGATCTCAGTTTCCATCTTCATTGCTTCGATTACAACTACTGTCTGACCGGCAGCTACAGAAGTTCCAACAGGAGCCTTAATCTTAACTACAACGCCAGGAAGAGGAGATTTCACAGCCTCGCCTTCGCCGCTTCCTGAAGAAGCTGGAGCGGATGCTGAAATTCCGTCCTTAACATTGACTTTATAAGTTCTTCCGTCAACAACAGCTTCGTCGCCTTTAAGCTGAACAGCATAAGCTTTTCCATTGATGTCAACAGTATACTCGCCGCTTCCTGATGCTTTAGCTTCAGAACCTGCACTTTTCTTAGCATCTTTACGGACACCGACTGTTGCTTCGCCTTTAAGGTAAGCAACGCCCTTGTCACCGCAAGCTGCAACGATAAATATATTCTCGTCAGTCTCAGGAAGTTTGTTTTCCTGAAGGATCTTTTTAGATGCAGCAACACCTTTCTTTTCGTTACGGTCATTGATCGCAAGAGGAGATTCTGTTGTGCGTTTGAGACCCATCTGCTCTTCAGCAAGTTTAACGATTTCAGGATCCGGTTCAACAGGTGTTTTACCGAAATAACCGAGAACCATTTTTCCGTAACCTTCAGCAAACTTCTTCCAAGGTCCGAGGAATACGTTGTTATATGCCTGCTGAAAATAAAACTGTGATACTGGAGTAACAGAAGTTCCGAATCCGCCGACTTTAACGACTTCATTCATCGCCTTGATTACTTCAGGATATCTGTCCATTGTTCCGTTGTCGCGCATCATCTGAGTGTTTGCAGTAAGCGCTCCGCCCGGCATTGGAGAGAAAGGAATAAGAGGTTCAACCGCTTTTGATTCAGGCGGAAGGAAATAATCTGCCATACAGTTTTTGAAAACTTCTTCAGCTTCAACCATTTTGTTCGCGTCGATTCCAAGATCATACTCAGTTCCTCTGAGCGCGTGCCACATTGAAAGAACGTCCGGCGAACATGTTCCGCCGCTAACAGGAGCCATTGAAAGATCAAGTCCATCAGCGCCGCCGTCAAGAGCCGCTTTATAGCACATTACGCATGTTCCCGCAGTATCATGTGAATGGAATCTGATATGAGCTTTTTCTCCGAGAAGAGCTCTTGCTCTTTTCATTGTTTCATAGATAACAGCAGGAGTTGAAGTTCCGGAAGCATCTTTGAACGCAACTGAATCATAAGGAATTCCCGCATCGAGAATGTTTCTTAAAGTCTTTTCATAAAAATCCGGAGTATGAGCGTAATCTGCTCCCGGACAATCAGGCGGAAGGCTCATCATTGTCACGACTACTTCGTGATTGAGTCCTGCTTCCTTGATGCATTTTCCGCTGTAAATGAGATTGTTAACGTCATTCAGCGCGTCAAAGTTTCTGATGGTTGTTATGCTGTGCTTCTTGAACATTTTAGCGTGAAGATTGATGATGTCGCTCGGCTGTGAATCAAGACATACAACGTTGATCCCGCGCGCAAGCGTCTGAAGATTTGCATTAGGTCCCGCTGCCTTTCTGAAAGCGTCCATAACATCAAAAGCGTTTTCATTCGAATAGAAGAAA
>DAOMHE010000165.1:0-5053 GCA_035430785.1 Spirochaetota bacterium
TAGACTCGTTTCGGAGCATATCATGAAATTCTTAAACCTAAACATCAGAAAACTTATAATTCTCTCTCTTCTTGGTGTCGGACTTATCCCTTTTATCATATCCATTTCCGGAATCACTTTCTTCAATGCCGACCAGTTCAAACAGAAGGAAATGGATATTCTGCAGCAGTCAAGCGATTATGCCGCAGCAAAGATTGATTATTACTTTCAGTCCAAAATGGCTCATATTTCCCACTACGCTAACGAAAGCCGCGTAAAAACGATGAACTGGAAAGAAATGGAATCATATCTTCAAAATGAAGTTAAACGCATAAAGTCATTCGATAAATTCATAGTTTGTCTGCCGGATGGGACATATTACAATACTGCTACAGGCGGAAACCCTTTTCAGGGCAATCTTGAAACAGAAAATAACAAAGATCCCAAAGCAAAGAAAAGAAATCTCAAAGAAAGGGATTACTGGAAGGCTACTCTTGGAGAAAACGCCTATGTAAATAAACCTGATTTTATCTCCGATCTTATGATTTCCAAATCAACCGGCGAAATGCAGATAATGATAGCTCATGCAATTTATACCGGCATCGAGAACAGAAAGATTATTACTGATTCCATCCACACAGGTATTGACCGAAAAGGAATGATAGGAGGTTCAGTTTATACCGGAATCAAACTCAAAGGAATGATCGGAGGTTCAATTCAGTATAAAGAATTTGCCTCGTTAAAAGATGAAATTCTTGCTGATCTAAAAAAAACCTTGGGTGATTCAACTGAATTTTACTTTCTTTCCAGTTCAGGCAAATTTCTTTATCATAAAGATAAAAAATACGTCATGCATCTTGAAGACGATGGCAAAGGCGGCAAAAAGGTTGTTGAACCGACGATTTATGATTTCAAAAATAAGGAATTGTCTGAAATAGCTAAAAAATCCATATCCGGCGGAAAAGGATTCGCCTACATAGAAAACCCCGAAACAAAACAGAAAAGTATTTTCTTCTATTGTCCTATCCCTTCAGCCGGCTATTCGGTCATACTTTCAATTCCTCAATCTTACGTTTACCGGAATGTTTATTATAATGTAATAATCAGCGTTTGTATAGCCGCTGCTTTTATCATTTTCATTCTGATTATGGCGACATTGATTTCCGGCAAACTTTCAAAACCTATCATAAAACTCAACAGCAAATTCGACATGCTTGCAAATGGTACTATTAAACCAGAAGTGACCAATAACGATAAGGCAAACAGCAATTTTGAGCTTGATAAATTAGATCATAATTACAATAGAATAATTTCTCACCTCTCTGGTATCATCTCAAAGATTGTTGATGTATCACAGACTCTTGCTGCGTCTTCGGTAGAAATTTCACAGAATGTAATTTCTTTCTCAGACAATATTCAAAGTGAATCATCATCGGTTGAAGAAGTTAATGCAACACTCGAAGAACTCGCCGCAAGTGAAGAAAGCATCATGACTTCTGTTGAAACCCAGCAGATTGAAATAAACCGTATTAATCAAATGGCCGATGACCTTAAGCTAATAGTCAATTCAGTCGTACAAAACATAAACATGACTAATGAAAAAGTCCGTGCAATCAATGATGATGTCATTTCTAATTCAAAAGAAATGAATGAAATGACAGAAATTATCACTAGAAGCGCCGACGAATCTAAGGATATGCTCGGAATCGTTAACATTATCAATGATATTTCTGAACAGATAAATCTTCTTTCACTTAATGCTGCTATTGAAGCTGCTCGCGCCGGAGAAGCCGGACGAGGATTCGCGGTTGTTGCTGATGAAATAAGTCATCTTGCAGATGCAACTACTTCAAGCATTAAGCAGATTGACGATTTAATTATGCAGAATAATAAAAATTCCGACAGTGCCCTGCAAAAAGTTCGAAGCGCTATCGCTAAGGAAAAAACAATCCTTCTCGGAATAGAATCTACAACAAATATGATGCAGGAACTTTCGCGTCTGACAGACAAACAGAATTCTGCAAACGAAGAAGTCAATCAGAGTCTCAAGGAAGTTTTAACAAAAACGAATTTCATTACATCGGCAATCCGCGAAGGTAAAGTTGCGATTGACGAAATAGTAAAATCAGTTTCAGTTATTAGAGAGATGACGCAAAGCAACTCACTAAGCTCAGAAGAAATTTCTGCAAGCACTGATGAAATATCTTCAATGGCAGAAACTCTAAAATCTGAAGTCAGTTTCTTTAAGATTGTTAAATAGAAAAACTATCCAGCTTTGTTATTTTTCGCCTTCAGCAGACAATAAATAACAAAGCTGGAATTTCTGATAAAATTTGATACAACATATAATTGCTCAGTAAATCCGAATAATCCGGCTGAAAAACTTAATAGAGAAGATACGATCAGCATTATTGAAACAACATAATATGCGGATTTTTCTTTAAGCAAAGTGACGGCAAAAAGAAAGGTTCCCATTATCAACATTACACCATGAATAAGATATATAGAACCGAGCTTCCTGACCAAAGGCGCATAATCCGGACTTTTTTCAGCAAAGGCATATGTTGCCGTTCCCGAAAAATAAACAAAAGAAACAGAAATCAGAATAATCCCGATCAAACGCATGAATTCTTTATTATATTCATCAGCCGCATAAATACCGATTAAACATAATGAAATACCTGCCATTGCGATATATGTCAAAATCATTTGAGAAGAAGAAAGTCCCGATTGAAAAATTTCAATGGTGTCTGTAAGAATATACAGTAAAAAGAAAAACGCGGTTAATAAATATATTCCCATTTTCTGATTTCTTTTCATAATAATTCCCTTTTTCATTTTCTATCAATGTTAGAAACCATTATATATTGTAAAGAATTATGCGGATAAATTAATTGCCTAAAATAAAAAAAAGCTTGCTACGGAATTGGTAGCGCGCTACTACATCCGTAGCGCGCAATAAAAAAATAGGAGAATTATCATGCCTTTAATTAACATCAAAATGGGACAAATCAGCGAAGAAAAGAAAAAAGAGCTTATCGTGAATCTTACAAACGAAGCTGTAAAAATTACCGGGTTGAAACCTGAAAATTTTATGGTATTCATAGAAGAATATCCTTACGAAAACATAGGAGTTGCAGGGATGACAGTAAAAGAACGTCTGGCTGCAGCAAAATAAAGACAATTAACTTTAAAAATGATTTGATATTAAGTCATTAGATTATAAGTTTTCATTAGACCCCTGCCGCATTCACCGCGGCAGGAATTTTTCGATACGAGGTTCTTATGCCTATTCCAAAACCCGGGAGCCCGGTCAGAGGATCAAAATCCGGTGCTCCGATCATGGCTCTCTTTGACCTTCTAGGAAGACGATGGGCGATGGGAATCGTCTGGCAGTTAAGCGGAGGTCCTCTAACATTCCGGGCACTTCAGTCAAAATGCGATTCAATGTCTCCGTCTGTCCTTAACTCCCGGATAAAGGATCTTACCGAAGCCATGCTGGTAGAACAGACTCCGCAGGGATACGCACTGACTAAAGACGGAATAGAACTTTTTGAAATACTTCAGCCATTCCACGAATGGTCGCATAAATGGGAAAAAAAGTTTAAATCAGACAAATAAAAAACCCCGCTTTAATGCGGGGCTTTTTTTATTTGTTAACTTGCTTTTACGTTTCGCTTGATCGTCGCGGTTGTTTCTTTCTGTATAAAATCCTCAATCTTAGGATCATTTCTAAATCTGATAACGTTAAGCATGAATATCTCAAGCTTGCTTACGATATTCGGAGGAAGAATGTCTCCGTCGATTTCAACGCTCATTACAGGAAGTTTTTTCTCTCTTGCCCAAGGTGCAATTATTCCTTCGATAACACGTCCTATGAGACATGCAAACGGCGAAATATTAACAACACCTGAGTAATCATCAAGAAGTGCAGTAGCTGCCGCTCCTGAAGAAATTGAAATTTCTGAATAAAGGTCGCTGTGAACGAAGTATTTCTCAGCATTTGCCATAATCTTATCCATATTATGCGGAGAAGAAGGCACGAGCTCACACTTGTTCAGTATTGAAAGAATTTTATGGTCAACATGAGTTTTATAGAAATGCTCAAGCTTCCACATTATAAGCTCTTTCATCGGACCTGAAAAAAGACGTCTGTAAAGAGGAACCAGACGCAGACGTTTTTTGATATCATGTTTGCGGGTATAATCGCAATAGTAAATCCACTCTGAAACTGATGAAATTTTCGGAATGATTCCGTTTCTGCAGAAATGCTGAACAAGTTCATCAACTGCGAAATCGTCTCTTCTTACATAGATTTCACCTACGACAAGAACTTTCGGCGTATCCTTCATCTTCTTTTTCAGAGGAATTTTCGCGAGTTCATTAACAATTCCTTTAAGAACCGAATAAATCTTACCCGGAGTTTTTTCAGCTACATCAATGAGTTTTCTCCATTCCTTATCGTAGATATCAATCGCCTTAACAGGATCTACTGCACAAGTACGCAGAGTAGCTTCAATGTCTTTCATATAATCCGCAATGATCATGTTCTTCCAGACATTTTTTGTAAACTCTGTACCGAATTCATTATAAGAATTATCCGAATCCATCGTTACCGTAATCATGTTTTCTACGCGAAGATCCTTAAAAAGATTCTCGTAGAATACGAAGTACTGACCGGTTCTGCACGGTCCGAGAGTTGTCGGAACAAAAAGAAGATAAGTCTTATTCTTGTCGAATTTTTCTGAATACATATACTGCAGAGCTTCACCGAGAACAAGCTGTGAAGGAAGACACTCTTTTCCAGACATGTAGTTTTTTGCCATCTGAAGGGTAAATGTATCAGGTACAGGCATCGCATCAGAATTTACTCCTGCACCTCTAAGAGCTGCAGCAACGAGTTCAACTGAAAGCTGTCCCATATTCGAAAGAAGAAGAACCACATCTTTATTGTTGAAAATTTCTACACGCTTGTTGCCCTTTTTCGTATCGATAAGATGAAGCTTGTCTTTTCCGTTATTGATAAAACGGAGACCATTGTCGAATCTTTCAACGTCTTCGTTTTTAAACTTAG
>DAOMHE010000166.1:0-5039 GCA_035430785.1 Spirochaetota bacterium
GATCTATAGCGTATGTCTCAAAATCATTTTTATTGATCTTTAAAAAATCATTAAAATCGGTTTCTTGATCTTTAGTAATTCTAAAAAGATCATATACGTTTTCAATTGCCTTATAAGCCTTTTCACCGTCACGAAGCTTATAAAACGGGTTATGACTTTCCATTCGCTCATTTTCTACAAGAAATCTTACAAATTGTTCTAAAAGAAATGAAAAGAATTTTCCGCTGCGCATCTCAGAATAAAGCAAAAATATTGCGAAAACACTTGAATAAGAAGTCTTCCTGTAATCGCGTTTTACGTCAAGAAGCGCATCAAACATATCGCAAAGAGATAATGAATTTGCAACAACATCAAGCGGAGAAAACTGATTTAATTCAACATTAATCTCCCTGCCGATTATTCTTCCGAATGCATTTAATTCTTCTTTTGTATGATATGATTTTGTTACGGCATCATGATGACGAAATACAATATATAATAAATCCTTGTTCAGGGAATGAACAAAAGGCATTTCTCCCATATCAGAAAAATACTTTTCTATGTCGTCGAATGATGACAGATCGCCTTTCATTATTTTAAATATCCAGCGCTGAACCTGCGCTCCAAGATTTTTTTCATTATATCCGGATACTGTTTCAATAGGGCCGCCGTTTTTAGCGAAAAATTCTATATCCTGACCTCCAAGCAATGCGGTAACAGAATGCCATGGATGGCGTCTGATCTGTTCAAATTCGAAAGAGGAAAGTTTTCCTTCTTTGTACATTATTCCATGCATAACAAGAAGTTTGCCAATATCATGGACAAGAGACGCCATTAGACAATTTTTCAAAGCCCATGAAGTAAGATCAATATGCCCGTTCTTATTCAAAAATAAAAGAAACTTGCCGTATATCTTGGTAGTCCGTATTACGTGGTCGAAGGTTCTCTGATGAAGATCCCTGTGAGTACACATCTGCATTCCGAACAATGCGTCGAAAAACTGCATTCCGATTTCATAATTATTTTTTGAGCCTATTGCACGTTTAGCAGCTTTTACAAAATTCGCCGTCAAAAAGGGTTTTATAAAATTATTATCGATATTAAGCTCAAGCATTTTATGCCTGTCAGGCTCTTCAGAGGAAAAAGTGATTATTGCGGTGTCCGGATCATCAGAACGTATTTTCTGAATTAACGAAAGACCTGATTCAGATTCATAATCACAATCTATATCATAAACAATTAAATCATGTTTATTAGTTTTTACATATGAGAAAAAAGCCTTTCGGGATGAAAGAACCGTTACATTTAAAAATCCTTCATGATGCAGAACACTTTCGAGCTTACGCTCAAGTTTAGAATCCCCTACATGTAAAACAATCCGCGAATCAAAAAAAGAATCAAGCTCCCGCGGTGTGTTTTTTCTGCGCTTGAGAAGAATATTCATCAGTACCCCACACGGAATACTTTCAGAAATATTCTTATAAAAATCAAGCCGGATTTTTTCAGATACAAAATAAAAAATAAACCGGTTTGATTTTTAATATATTAAATATCCGTAGAATTGATAAAATCTTTGTTTGATTCTACCATTGTTTCAACTTCTTTATTCAGATTAGCTGTTGCAGCAGCCATCTCTTCCGTTGCTGTTGTAACTTCTTCCATTAATTTCGCTATCGACGCAAATTGATCAAATACATTGTCACTGCTTTCAGATATACTTTTAAAAGTTTTTTGAATATTATCAGCGAACGGCTCGATTTTTTTAACTTCTTTCTGAGTAGTTTCCGCAAGTTTTTTTACTTCTTCGGAAACAACGGCAAATCCGCGTCCCACATCACCTGCCCTAGCTGCCTCAATCGCAGCATTGAGCGCGAGCATGTCTGTCTGTTCTGCAATTTCCGTAATCGAATTAACAATCGGTTTAAGCTGAACAGAAAATTCATTAGCCTGACGTACTTCCTGTATAAGTTTTGTCAGCGCATCTTTCTGATCATTTGAAAGATTGGTAAGCTTAAAAGCCATATCTACTATCGATTCATTATTTGCTTCAAGCTCTGATGTTGTCGCAGAAATAGCCTGCGCAAGATGGCTTTTTTTCTGATATTCCATTTTAAGTTTTTTCTGGCTTTCATCAATCTGACGGAGAGCCTTAAGAGCAGACGACTGACCTTCCTGTGCTTTATGATGCTCAACTTTAAGCATAGCCTGTTTATAGAAATGACAGTTTTCAGGTTTGTTAAGTCCGTTATGAATCGCAACAGCCATATCAAGACAGGTTCCATAACCGCAGGATGAGCAGTTTAGAATATCTTTATCCCCCTGCTTTTTCAGAGCTTCCCATATCTTAGAAAGTTCAGAATCATCAGGAATTGAAATGGTATTATTTTCAGTAAGATTATCATATTTTCTGACATACAGTGATTTCTTCCAGTACTTTGAAAGAACCTTGTCAACATTCTTGGATGTTTTTTCAATTTTACCTTTATCATATTTTTTCCGCATCTGAACATTTCTGTTTCTGACAAGACTTTCTATTTTGTCTACATGCGCACCATGATTCAATGTCCCTGGTCCGCCGTTACAGCCCATTTCGCAATTGAGACAGTCTACCAGAAGAGGATTTGTACCGGAAGATATCGATTCAGAAAAGCCTTTTAAATATGGATAAATCGCATGGACTCCTTCAATTTTTCTTGTAACTGAAGAAATACCGGGCATATCCCTTTCAGCAGTTGCAAGAAGACCGCCGGGTGATGAAAAAAGAACTCCTCTCTCTGCTGGCGGATTGTCAAAATCTGTTTCAACAAAAGCAGAAAGATTTATACCGTTGACACGCATAAAATTATCAATTGATTTATACGTAACATTGTAAGTTTGACCGGAAAGTCCTGTTTCATCAAATTCACGTTTTTTAGCATAACATGGCGAAATCACAGCAACTTTTGCATCAGCGTATTTTTTGTAGAAAGTTTTAATCATTTTTACAGTATGAAGCATAGGAGAATCAGCCGGCGCAAGATGTTCAATAAGTTCAGGCTGATACAACTCAATAAATGTAACTATTGCAGGACACGGCTGAGCAATTACTGTTTTCGGTTTGTTTTTCTTCACATGATCAAGATATGATTTTACAGTAAGCTCGGCGCCGAAACTGACATCAAAAACAGCTTTTATTCCAAGCGACTTCAGCCAGGTGTTCAATTTGAGATATTTGCCGGGAAAATTTGCAGCTGCCGCAGGAGCTACGATCGCAACCATTTCCACTCCGCTTCGAACATCAGAAAGAAAAGCATCTATATCATCCACTCCGCTTCGCGCTTCATGAGTACATGCATCGAGGCAATTCCCGCATCCCACGCACAAGTTGTCATTTATGGTAACATAATCTCCGGAACCGTCATTGCAAAATTTTACGGGACATGCAGAAATGCACGCATGACAATTAACGCATTTGTCTTTATCAATTTGAATAACTTTTGAAAGCTGTTTCATCTTTTTTTATCCTTACAATGATGTTTACCATTAGTTTATCGGCAAAACAAGTCCCTTCAATAATGATTTATTCAGTATTTTTTAACTACTTAAGTATCAGGCCTTCCGCCTCCATCTGCCCGAATCAAAACTTTCAATAAGTCCTGAGTCTTCCAGTCTTTTTAATATCTTAATCATATCTGATTGTCTCAAACCAAAGGACAGAGACAAATCCTCAGTAGTAGTATATGTGCTTATTTTATCCAAAACAGCTTTCTCAATTTCCTTATCATTTGAATTATCAAGTGCAGTATCTATTATTTGAACATTAACGGGCGATAATCTGCCGGAAATATATTTTAACTGATCATAAGAAGCTTTAGGGACATTTTTTTCAGCTCCAGGTCTTGACAGATAATTGAGCTGAACAACTGCAGAATCAATAGTTAAGAGGTAATTTTTCAGAAGATCTATTTCTTCATCCGAATCATTAATCCCCGGAATTACAAAATACTCGATAATAATTTTTCCCGGAAATTCACGGCTAAGAGAAGTGATTCCTCTCAAAATATTATCGACAGTTACAGATTCATGGGGTCTTAGAATTTTTTGTAAAGAAACATCTGTCATCGCATCAAGAGACGGAACAATAACATCAGCAGTAATTATTTCATCTCTTACTTCTTTCAAGTGCAAAAGTGTACTGTTTGTTAAAACACATATTCTGTATTCCGGATAATAACTCTTCAAAAATGATATTATTTTTCCTATTCCGCTGTGAAGCGTCGGCTCACCTGATCCCGAAAACGTTATATAATCCAGCTTGGGTTTCGTCGACAAATATTCATTTAGTTCATCAATTACATCCTCAGTATTGACATACTCGCGTCTTTCGGTTGTTAGAATAGTTGTAGACCCGCACTCACAATAAATACAGTCAAGTGAACATGTTTTATACGGAAGCAAATCAATACCCAGGGAGATTCCGAGTCTTCTTGAATTAACAGGACCGAACAAGTGCTTCATACTTTCTCCTTTGTTGACAATTAATCTGTTATATTATAGAATTAAAGTCAAAAGATGGCGGATATTCCGATCATCCGAATGAGGATATATGAATTCATCAATTAGTTTTGAAAACAAAAAAAATATAATTCTTGCTGCGCGAAAAGCTGTCGAGTTGGAACTTTTCAAAAAAACATCATTCGATCCCGATCTTACAGATTCATTTTTTGACAAGAAAAGCGGAATTTTTGTGACTATTCATAAAAAAGGCAAGCTTCGCGGATGCATCGGCTACATTGAGGGTTTTATGCCTATACGCGAAGCGATCTACGATCTTGCTCTATCAGCTGCATTCAGAGATCCTCGTTTCAACCCTGTTTCTACGGAAGAGTATCCGCACATAGACTTTGAAATATCAATTCTATCTCCGATAGAACGAATCAACTCGATTGACGAAATTATAATAGGCAAAGACGGTCTTATAATAACAAAAGGAATGAAAAGAGGACTTCTTCTTCCGCAGGTAGCAACAGAAAACAACATGTCTAAAGAGGAGTTTTTATCCCATACGTGTATGAAAGCAG
>DAOMHE010000167.1:0-5037 GCA_035430785.1 Spirochaetota bacterium
CAGACTATTCAATCAGAATTGTAAACTTTCTATCTTCATTAAACGGTCATTTTCAGACTAGTAATTATAAAATGGTTTTAATCATTTTATTCATTCTGCCGCTTCTTCCATTCTTCGTTAAAAAAGTAAAAGTACATAAAATAATACCAGTAATTATAATTCTATTATCCCAGCTGTCCATGTTTTTCATTTTATCTTCACAAAAATCCAAAAAATATGAAAACGGCGGAGTCTGCGGTCCGGTCACAATTCAACGGGAGAAGGATACTTACAGGCTTAAAGGCATTTTTAATGAAGAAAATACACCTGAACTTGCTGATGAGTTTACATTCAATGATTACGGAAATGTTTCTGTAGAAATAGATAGTAATAATCCCGAAAATTTATATCATTGCAGAATTTTTATGAATAAAGTTAAAACACGCGAATTTCATTCGGAATATGCCTCATTTTCAGGTGCATTTCTTAAAATTCTAAGTTTTTGTGAGAGTGAAGGAATAAAGATTTGTATAAAAGGACAAAACATTATTCTTGACAATTCTCCCGAAAGTGTTAAGTTCTTATCTATGCGTGAAGGGAGGAAAAATGCTCGAACTTGGGCTCAACGGGAAAAACATTAGTACCCTGGAAAAATTTAATCAGGGTGAAAGTGTTTCCCTGAGATTTGCTTTCCCTGATAAAATCGTTCTAAGCAGCATTAACGGATTCATGTCACGAATTCTAGCGGCAAATGATATTCTCTTTCTTCAGGAAGCGATGATTACAATTCTCCGCGAAAGTATTTTAAACGCAGTGAAGGCAAACGCAAAACGCGTATTTTTTGAAAAAAACAATGCCGACATGAATAAGGTTCTCGAGTATAATTCTCTCATGAGGCAGTTTAAGGAAAAAGTTGTCGGCGACATGGCAACAATTGAATCAGATTTGAAATCAAGTTCATATTATGCTGAATTCAGAATTCAGAAAACTGAAGAAGGAATAAAAACGCGAATTGTAAACAATTCACCTCTTCATGCTAAAGAAGAAGAGCGCATTAAACAGAGAATGGAAAGCGCCAAGAATATCAAAGATTTCAGCGAAGCTTATGACAAACTTTATGATGAAACCGAAGGTGCAGGATTAGGTATAATTTTAACAATGCTTCTTTTGAAAAACAGCGGAATACCGCAGTCAAATTATACTATTACAGCTGATGAATCAAAAACCGAAATATCTCTGACCGTTCCATTTAAAACCAAATCTGATGAAACGCTGATGGCAGTAAAGGAAGATATAATCAATGAGATTCATCTTCTTCCGTCAATTCCGACTTTTATCAATGAACTGCTTGTTCTTTGCGATGATCCAAACAGTTCAATTGCACAGATGAGTAATAAAGTTAAAGGCGATCCTGCATTATCCGCCGACATCCTTAAACTCGCAAATTCTGCCGGTTTTGCATCAAACAAAAAAATAGAAACCATCAATGAAGCTCTTACCCGGATAGGGCTTTCAAACTTCAAATATATTCTTCTTGCCGCAACCACAAAGCGCATTATGGATCAGAGATATAAGAAGTTTGAACAAATCTGGCAGCACTCACTCAAGGTCGCATTTTATTCGCGTCTAATTGCGCAGAATTTCAAACTCGGTTCTTTAACTGAACAAATATTCATTTCTGCACTTCTGCACGATCTCGGCAAACTTGTTCTCCTTGCCGTAGATAATGATCTGACAATTAAAATAGCGGATTTTGTAAAATCGCATGGAATCAGAACTACTACAATTCTTGAAGAAATTTCAATCGGAATCAGCCATTCTTCCATTGGAAAACTGATATCCGAGAAATGGAATTTTGCGGAATTTATAACTCAGGCGATAGCTTTTCATCATTCGCCTCTTCTTTGTGATGAGAAATTTTCAGACATCATCAATGTCGTTTATCTTGCAAATATATTCTGCGGTGTCGAAGATAGAAAATATGATTACTACTTTATTGAGCCGAATATACTACAGAAATATAATCTTTCAGATGAATCAAAATGTATTGAACTGCATGAAAAATGCAAGGAAGGATTTAGAAACAGGCCCATGATCTGATGAGTTACCGCATTAATTTTACAAAAGATAATTTGCCGACGCTTAGCTTTTATGACGGGAACAAGGAAATACGGATTCACTCCGCATATATGCCGCAGAAAGAAGCCGAAAAATCAGTAGAGGCTTTTAATGACAACGGCAAAAATATAATTCTTGTTCTGGGTGCAGGTCTCGGTTATCATCTGCGCGAAATTTCAAAAAAATATCCCTCGAAAACAATCATTGCCGTCGAACATGACGAGGAAGCAATCCATCTTATCAATGAACATTTCCCCGAAACTTTTAATGCAGTAAAAATAGCAAACTCGCAAAACGATATTTCTTATCTTTTTGAAAGCGGTAACTTCAGTGAATTTAACGGATTTGCACTTTACACACACCGGCCTTCGTATCTTATTAATAAGGATTTTTATGATGATTTTGTCACAGACATTAATCGTTATGCTTCTTCAAAAATAAGCGACCTGCTTACCCGAATAGAGTTTGAAGAACGATGGGTTGAAAATATTATCACCAATTCAAACCATTTGAAAAATTCATTAAGAATCAATTCATTTTTCGGCAAGTTTAAATCCTGTCCCGGTGTAATTATTTCAGCAGGTCCGTCCTTAAGAAAAAGTCTTCCATTATTAAAATCAATTGAAGAAAAAGCAGTTCTAGTTGCAGTGGATACAGCACTGCCTGTTCTTTGCAAATATGGAATAAAACCTCATTTTGTAATGACTCTTGATGCCCAGAAGCATTCGATTAAACATTTTCTCGGTTGTTCTATCCCTGGAACAATTCTAGTAGCAGATATTGTTTCATCTCCTGATATATTAAACAGATATGACGGGATCAGAGCCTTAAGCACTACAAGCAAATATTATATTGATTCAAACGGTCAGAATAAGCGCGAAACAACTCCCTTCGCTGCTGTCATTGAAAAATATTGCGGTGAAATCGGAGACATCCAGTCAGGAGGGTCAGTTGCAACCAGCGCTTTTGATCTTCTGCTGAACTTAGGATGCAGTTCAATAATACTTTTCGGGCAGGATCTGGCTTATACCGGAAGAGAAATACATTCGAGCGGTACACACCATAACTGCTCATGGCTCACGATAACAAACAGATTCACAAATCTTGATACGATAAACATGAATATTATCCGTAAACGCAAAATCAAACACATGAAATCACGCATTGGAGCCACTGTTGTTTCTGATTATGTTTTAAATCTTTACAAGGAGTGGTTTGAAAATTCATCCGCACTTGTAAATATACCTGTAATAAACTGCGCTTCCGAGGGAGCTTTCATAGAAAATGCAATTAATATTTCCGAATCCGAACTATCGAAATATATTTCAAAAAAAACTTATCCGGCAGAGATCATTGAAAAAATAAAAACATCTGAATATCAAAAATGCCGTATCGATGAATCCTACAGAAGATGCCTTGATTTTTTAAATATGTCGGAAAAAATGATTGAAAACGGAAAGTCACTTGAACTGATTGACATGATTGATGATGATAATGAAATTAATCAGTATTTTTCATCTTATCTTAAAAAAACTAAAATGTATCTTAGCAGAAACAAAAACGTAGAAAGCGAAAAAAAAGCTGCACTATTTGCGACTGATATTCTGCGGGCGATACACAGGTTGAAAAAAACAATAAACAAGGCATTAATCAGCGGAAAAGGAAAATCCAATGGACTCTCTTGACAGACTTATCAGCAAAAAATATAATCTCAGAGGATATGCAGTTAACAGCCGTAATGCCGCAGATGAAATCATCAGCGTCAAAAAAACTTCTCCTCTGTCGTCATATATACTTGGGCAAAGTATAAATGCTGCTGTTCTTGTCAGCGCAAGCCTGAAACCTGATACTGATCAGAATTTAACTTTCAAGATAGAAGGATCCGGAAAATTAAAATCCGTAATTGTTCAGGCAGATGCAAGAGGCAATATCCGGGCAAGCATTGCAAATTCAAACCTTGACTCCTCATTGAAAATCGGCGAAGCGATCGGAGCCGGCGTTATCAATGTCAGCAAAGATATCGGATTTGACAATCCCTACAACGGAGTAAGTCCAATATTAGGCGGCGACATCGCATATGATACCGCGTACTATCTCACTCAAAGCGAACAGGTTCCTTCTGCTCTCTTAATCGGTTTTTCTTTAAACGATAATCTTTCAGTCAAATCTTCAGGCGGAATTCTTATTCAAACTTTTCCTGATACACCTTTTTCTTCTATAGATTATGCGGAAAAGATGATTTCGGATATTAAAAGCGGATTTTCCGAAAGAATTTCATCATCCGAAACACCACTCTCTATACTTTACGATATTTTCGGTAAAAATGAAACTGAACTTTTAAGTTCAATTCCGGTCCGATTCAAATGCAGGTGCTCAAAAGAAATCGTTTTATCGACATTGAAATTAATTGAAAGATCAGAAATTGAAGATATCTTAGAAAAAGATAAATCCTGTGAGATAAGCTGTGCTTTCTGTGAAAAAAAATATCATTTTGATGAAGCTGAACTTATGTCATTGCTCTCATAGACACAAGTGAGAACTTATTACACACTTGCGTCTATTTTTCATTAGATCTATCAATCATTTAATCAAAATAACACAAATTTTACCCATTTCGAGCACTATTCCATCATAAGTTTTTGGCACACTTTTTGCTATGTTCTATCAGAGGAGAAAACTTATGAACACCAACAAAACTAACAACAGCACTTTGCAGCAATATTTCAACTCGATAAAAAAATTTCAGCTGATTACAGCTGAAACTGAAAAAATATTGGCAGACAGAAAAAATACCGGAGACTTCAAAGCTGTAGATGAACTTGTAAAGGCAAATCTTCGTCTTGTTATCAAGATAGCAAAAAGCTATACAGGTACTGAGTCATCATTAATAGATCTGATACAGGAAGGAAACATAGGACTTTTACGCGCGGCTGAAAAATT
>DAOMHE010000168.1:0-5024 GCA_035430785.1 Spirochaetota bacterium
ATATTTTTAGACTTATGTCGTCCGGACTTATTGGTTCGGTCTTTTTTTGAATAATAAGTTAAATGGTTCGGGATTTCCATATGTTCTATTTGCGGCTTAGACTATTAGTCGAAAATTCACTGCCGATTCATGACAAAATTTCTCTTTACAGTTTTTGGGCATGTTTGTTTTATCGAATCTGAATTTAAAATGCAGTAAAGGAATCTTATGTCTTCCGTTTTTTTTAAAACAATATTTCTTCTTGTTCTTTCTAATATGTTCATGACTTTCGCTTGGTACAGCCATCTCAAAAATCTGAACGGAACAAAATGGTACATAGCGGCATTCGCAAGCTGGGGAATAGCCTTTTTTGAATACATGATACAGGTCCCGGCAAACCGGATTGGGTATACGGAGCTTTCGCTTGGTCAGCTGAAAATAATGCAGGAAGTAATAACTTTATCAATTTTTATACCATTTTCAGTTTTTTACATGAATCAGCCGTTTAAGACAAATTATATATATGCAGGGGTCTGCATGGTCGGTGCAGTCTATTTTATGTTCAAGTGAGGATTATTTATGGATATTTTCAGCACACTTTTTGAGACAATTGAAGACCGCAAGGGCAAAGATCCGAAAGAGTCGTATGTTTCTTCACTCATGGCAAAAGGAACAGTAAAAATCAACAGCAAAATCATGGAAGAAGCCGCCGAGACTTGTGAAGCGGCTCTTGAGAATGACAAAGAGCACCTGATTTATGAAATCTGCGATCTTATTTTTCATACTTTTGTGCTTGCAGGTTATAAGAACATAACTATTGATGATATAAGGAAAGAACTTGAAAGACGGCATGGAACGAGCGGTCTTACCGAAAAAGCGCAGAGAGGAAACAAATGATTAGCGACAGAAACCGTCTAAGATTTGCCCTTCCGGGCAAAGGAAGACTGAGAGAACCGACTATTGATCTGCTTCAGAAATCAGGATTCAGTTTCAGAGAGAAAGACAGACACCTTTATGCTACATGTACTAATGAGAACATCGTTTTCATATTCGTGCGGGCTGACGATATTCCTGTTCTTGTCGAATCCGGTGTTGTAGACGCCGGTATTACCGGCAGCGATCTGGTTATTGAAAGAAAAGCTTCAGTCAATGAGGTCGTATCTCTCGGTTACGGAAGATGCAGACTTTGTGTGGCTGTCCGTGATGAATGTCAGGAATCTTCTCTCAAATGGCTTGAAGGAAAAAGAGTTGCGACTTCTTTTCCTCATATTACCCGGGAATTTTTCCTTTCTAACGGAATAAATATTGAAGTAATTGAAATGAACGGATCCGTCGAAATTATGGTTGCGCTCGGTCTTGCCGATGCTATAGTAGACATAGTTGAAACCGGAGACAGTTTGAGAGATAATAATCTCAAAGTTTTTTGCGATATTGGTAAATACGAAACGGTTCTCATTTCAAACGAGAACATAAAGAATGATGCGCGCATTGAAAAAGCAAAACGTCGTATTGAAGGTGTTTTAACAGCGAAAAGATACAGTATTCTTGAGTATAATATTTCGGAATCGGCACTCGGTGCAGCGGAAAAAATTACACCGGGTTTTAAATCTCCGACCATATCTAAGCTTGACACGGAAGGATGGGTTGGTGTAAAAGTGATGGTTGAGAAGGGTTCTGTTCCGAAAGTTATGGATGAGCTCGAATCTCTCGGCGCTACGGCTATTTTTGAGACAACAATAATTAACTGCCGCTTATAAGCGCGCAAAGGAGATATGATGGTTTATGTAGTTTACGGAATAATTCTCGTTGTTATTATCGGCGGTTTTATCGCGTATAAAAATCAGAAAAAGAATAACAAAAAAGATTGCTGCACAGCAGGAAGTGGTTAATCAGCACAAGCAGACTGTTACGATTTTCGTAATTGAAAAGAAAATGGCAAAAGTATCAGAAGCCAAACTGCCTAAAGCGGTTGTTGACCAGATTCCAGCTATTTATAAATTAAAAAAACTTCCGCTTGTTACATCTAAAGTCGGTCAGCAGATAGTTACTCTCATTTCCGAGGATAAGATTTATTCAAGTATTCCGGAAAAGAAAAATGTGACTATCGAACTTGCTGGAATATTTATCGCGGGTATAAAAAATTCTAATAACAGCGCTCCGAAGAAAAAAAGGAGATAATATGAAGCCTATTCACGAATATACAAGTGCTGATTACATTAAAAAAATAGATTCTGAGGATAGATTTGTAGCAATAGAGGATCTTGCCAAAGTTTTTGAAGGAACCGAGATATGCTCGAATATCGATAAACTCGTTTCTGCACTGAAAGAGCGTGAAGAAATAATGAGCACGGGAATCGGATGTAATATTGCGATTCCTCATGCCAAAATTCCTGAAGTTAAGGATATTGCCTATGCCATAGGTGTGTCTAAAAAGGGAATTGATTTTGATTCAATGGATGGAAACCCGGTACATTTGGTAATACTTGTTGTTGCCGGAGAAAAACAGCATAAGGACTATTTGTCACTTCTATCAAATATCATGGCTTTTCTGAAAGATCCCGCTGTAAAGGACAGTGTTATTAATGCTGAAAACCCTCAACAGGTCTATGAGATATTAATGTCCGCCCAGGCCCGCTGAGGTCCGTCCAACTAGCCGTCTTCATTTTCCATTTTACCATTTCTTGACTTATGCCGTTTAACGCGCTAAAATGCGTTAGGCGGTTTAGATATGAAAGAATATTCTCCTATTCCTCTTAGAAAGTTCGTTGTGCCGGAATTTTTGTTCGGCTGCGGTGCTATCCAGATGCTATCTCGTTACATTAAAAATCTTGGGGTGAAGAAAATACTTCTAGTTTCAGATCCTGGAGTTGTGAATGCGGGATGGGTTTCGGTTATTGAAAAACAAATAAAAGTTACCGGTATTCCTCATGTTTTATTCATCGGTGTTTCTCCGAATCCGCGTGACTGTGAAGTTATGACAGGTGCCGAATTATATCAAAAAGAATCATGCGATATGATTGTAGCAGTCGGCGGCGGTAGTCCGATGGATTGTGCAAAAGGAATCGGAATAGTATGTATCAATAAAAGCCATATTTCAGAATTTGAAGGTGTAGACAAAATTCCTCTGCCGGGTCCGCCATTGGTTTGTATTCCGACAACTTCCGGCACTTCTGCTGATATTTCGCAGTTTTCGATTATACTTGATTCTGCAAGAAAAGTAAAAATGGCAATTGTCAGCAAAATTCTGGTTCCCGATGCCGCATTGATTGATCCCGTAACTCTTTCCACAATGGATGCTAAACTTACGGCAGAAACGGGAATGGACGCGCTTGTTCATGCATTTGAAGCGTATGTATCAAATGCAAGTTCTCCCATAACCGATCTAAATGCTTTACGTGCAGTAAAACTCATTCGCAAAAATCTTGTAGGAATGATTAAATGCGGCGGAAAGGGGGAGGAGGCGGACAACATGATGCTTGGAAGTCTTCTTGCCGGTCTTGCTTTTTCAAACGCGAGTCTCGGAATTGTTCATGCAATGGCTCACGCTCTTGGAGGATTTCTCGATCTCAGACATGGAGAATGTAATGCAATTCTTCTCGAGCATGCGGTAAATTACAATTATGAAAGTGCGCCTGAAAAATATAATGACCTTGCAGCAGCGATGGGTATTGAAACAAAAGGAATGACTGACTATCAGATAAAAAATGCTCTGACGGAATCTATTTCCAAGTTGCGTTATGATTCGGGTATTCGCCACGGATTTTCAGAACTCGGTTTAAAAAAGGATGAAATACCTCTTCTGGCTGATTATGCTCTTGCAGATGCGTGTATAGTTACAAATCCGCGCGAGGCATTGAAATCCGAAATAGAGGAACTGTATGCCGCAGCCTTCTGACGGAATCAGTGATAAAGATAGTCTCAGAAATAAAATAATGGGGATGGGAGATGCTTCTTTAAAAAAGAGTTATTATACTCAGCTTCAGGAGCATGTGCTGAATCTCGAAAAAAGCCGCATGGAAACTGAAGAATCTTTCAAGCTGGCTGAAGCAAACAAAAATCTTTTTATAGCATTGTTCCACCAGGCGAGCGACGGAATTATCGTTGTGGATCTTGAAAGCGGTAAATTTAAATTCTGCAATAAAGCTTTTACCGACATGTTTGATTATCATTCGGATAATCCGCTGCTTTCATTTTCATCAGCTCTTCCGTCAGAAGATGCCGAAAATCTTGAAAATGCCTTGAGAAAGATGGCATCAGGCGAAATACGTTTTTTGAATAATGTAATAATCCATAAAAATGACGGTGATATTGTTTATTCTGACATAAGCGGAAGTGCTGTAGAAATTGAGAACCGGAAATATGTGTTAGCCGTTTTCCGTGACATGACCGGTGCAAGAAAACTTGATCTTGAAAAAGCGGAATTTGCCGCAAAGATTAATCAGTCTCAAAAAATGGAAGCTATTGGAACACTTGCAGGCGGAGTTGCCCACGATTTTAATAATATCATCGGCGGCATAATGGGTCTTGCGGAAATATCACTAGATGATGTTAAAGATAATGCAGATCTCCGGGAGAATCTGAATCAGATAATAACTGCATGCAGAAGAGCACGTGATATAACAACACAGCTTCTTTCTATTGCATACAAAACAGAAAAGAAATATGAACCTGTAAGTTTTAACGGAATAATCCGTGATTCTGTAATATTATTAAAGGCAACGCTTCCGGCAAGTGTCTCTATAAAAATTACAGATAACGCCGAAGAAGATACGGTTCTTGCTGATCATGCAGGAATAAGTCAGATTATAATAAATCTTTGTACAAATTCTGCACATGCGATGAATTACTCCGGCGACATCCGCATCAGAACCAGCAATGCCGATATCGATGAATATCTTATACAGAAGAATCCGGAGCTATTGCCGGGAAAGCATTTTCTCCTTGAAGTCAGCGATACGGGATGCGGAATTCCGAAGGATATAGTCGGCAGGATATTTGAACCGTTTTTTACAACAAAGGAGAAAGGCAAAGGCACCGGACTAGGT
>DAOMHE010000169.1:0-3726 GCA_035430785.1 Spirochaetota bacterium
TCAAACCGATGAAAACCGCGGAAAAGGTATAACAATGGCATACGGAATATTCGATGAAATCAGCTATAATGAAAAGGGAAACAAAGTTACATTAACTAAAATCATAAATTCTTCCACGCGCTGATTTTCTCTATTCCGGCCGCATCTCTTATAATTGCACCGGAAATCATAAGCCCGAAAGAAGCAGTTATATGCATAAGAGATCCATTAATAATTTTCTTGGTGAGTCTGCCCTCATCATCAAACGGTTTTCCGGATTCGAAACGCCTGACTGGAATTTCTTCGCTGTAGACGCACGGAATATTCAAACTTACATTTTCTTTTCTAAGCGCATTGCGTACAGCCCTTGCGAGTGAACAGTTTTGCGTTTTTGCTATTGTCGAAAGTCTTATTTTGGAAGCATCGGTTCTGGAGCCTGCTCCCATGGACGAAATTATTTTTTTATTCTTTTCAACGCAAAGCTTTAACAAAAAGACTTTATGTTTAACAAAATCTATCGCATCGACTATATAATCAAAGGATTCAATATCAAATTCATTATAATTTTCTTCACTGAAAATTGTATTAAAGACTTCAATTGACGAAGAAGGATTAATAAGCAGAAGCTTTTTCTTCATTTCATCAACTTTAGCTTTTCCGACATTTTCCGAATGAGCCTGAGCCTGCCTGTTGATGTTAGTTGCACAGACAGAATCAAAATCTACCAAAGTAATATTTTTAACACCGCTCCGAACCAGAGCTTCAGCGCACCAGCTCCCGACACCGCCTACTCCGACAATAAGAATTTTTGCGTCAAAAAGTTTTCCGCACACATCACTGCCGAGTGCAAGTTCTGTCCTGCTTGTTATATCGCGATACAGGCTTTCAGTCATTATTTTACCGCTATGAACTCCATTTCAATCATTGCATTTTTCGGAAGCTTCGATACTTCAATAAAACTTCTGGCAGGATACGGTTTTTGGAAATAAGATGCATAAGCTTCATTAAATTCAGGAAAATAATCCATGCTTGATGAAAAAACAGTCGTTTTGACTATGTTATCTAGATTCATCCCCTCTGCCGCAAGAATCGCTATTACATTCTTCATTATCACCGACAATGCATCGGCTACAGATGAATTAATCAGATTACCGGTTTCATCAACAGGTATCTGTCCCGAAGCGTACAAAGTGTTTCCAGCCATAACAGCCGCAGAATATGGACCAAGTGCAGAAGGAATATCCTTGCCGCTTACCGCTTTTTTCACAACTTTCTCCTAAAACGTTATTTCTTCTATTTAATTACGAAACGTGCAAGAATAATCCTTTTTCTTCAAATATTTTTTCTAAATATAATCATCATTTATTCCGTTAATAAATAGTAGACATTTTGACTTAATAGTGTCAAAATCAAACAGAAGGAAGGCGGAATCAGCTGATGGAACACAGACCAGAATACATGCCGGAGAATAATCTGATAATTCTTCTTCTTCTATTGATATTCAGCGCCGGTCTTTACTATTTCTGGTGGCTTGCGAGAACCAGCAGAATATTCGGAGATAATCCGGTTTCGAACATTATGCTTACAATTTTTACAGCCGGAATCTGGGGTGTTTACCTTAATTTGAAATATATGCAGAAAGCGGAAGAAATCAATGACAGGGATCTCAAATGGTACATGATTATTTTTCTGCCTCTTTCGGTACTGATCATACAAAACAGCATTAATGAAAGATATTTTCCAGGGAAGTAGCCGGGAGTAAAAGATGATAGTTCGCTGCACAAACTGTAATTCCGCCTATTCGGTGGATGACTCTAAGGTCGAAGGCAAGAAGTTCGGTTTCGGCTGTCCGAAATGCGGCACAAGCGTAGTCGTGGACAACCGCCCCGATTCACATCTTCATGCATTGCCGGCTAAAGAACACATTTCAGATTTCGAAGCGGAAAATCAGTCTTTCGGATCTTTTCCGGATTCTATAACCGCAGACAGCACATTCCCTGATAACAATGCCCAGTCTGATACCGCTTTCGGATCAGACGATATGAGCAGTTTCGATTTTCCTGATTTTGATGAAACTCCGGCCGATAAAGCAGAGAATCTTTCAAACGAAATGACTGATTCTTTCGATTTTCCTGATCTCGATAATATGACCGGTTCTGACAATACGCTTGATGATTTATCAGTTTCTGATGAACCGGATTCAAAGATTGATATTGCTGACTCATTTAAGGATGATGACAATTTCGATTTCATTGAATCCGAAAGTCCCGTCAAAGAAGATTCTTCAGATAAAGAAATATCATTCGATTCTCTTGATCTTGAAAATGACGAGTCTCTTATCCCTGAAGGATTCGGTGTTGATTCTATAGACTCTTTCCACAGCGATATTGAACCCGAAATTGACATGTCGGTTATCAACGGCAAATCTGACGAAAATGATGATGAAAAAATTTCAATAGAACTTGATGACCTGCCGTCTGACGAAGAAATGACTTCATTCACGGAAGACGCCGATGATGAAAAAATTTCGATAGATCTTGATGAACTCGACCTGGGAACCGAAGAGGAATCCAATCCGGAAGACACTGATGACGAAAAGATAACTTTTGATCTTGGTTCTATTGAAACCGAAGACTCTCTTTCTGCATCCGATGAAGATGAAAGTCTTACACTTGACCTTGATTCGCTTGACCTTGACCTCCAGGAAACAAATGAAATTCTTTCAGGTGATTCACCTGAGGAACTAATAGAAACCAAAAAACAGGATGATGATGAAAGTCTCACCCTTGATCTTGATTCACTTGATATTGAGCTTGAAGAATCTCCCGAAATGCTTAGCGGAGAAGCACCGGATGAAACGCTAAGCAGACTTGCACTATCGGATGCAGGAATTTCTTTTGATCAGATAGAAGAAACTCCCGAATTCGCCAATCAGAATTTCAATGAAGAATCAGCTCTTTCGCTGAATGATATCGATTCAGATATCGGTATTGACTCGGCTGCCGATAACAACATCGATACTGATTACGGAGATCTAATTTCCGAACACTATCAGGAAGAATCCGATCTTCCCGCAATCGATATTGACAGATATCAGGATGATAATACAATCGAAGATTCTGCTGAAGAATCATTCCTTGACATCAAACCTGAATATGACACCTATTCTTCTGAAGTCAATGCAATAGAAAAGGAAGAATCCGGAAACGGTTATGTCAACTTTTCAGTTGATTACACAATCAGATATTCACGTTTCAAAGCACTTTTAAAGCTTCTATTTATCTACAATATTTCACTGATTCCGCATTTCATATCCCTTATGGTTTATTCTCCGGCATCCGTACTGATAAATTTCATAAATAATATCATTGTACTTTTTACCGGAAAAGGCGAAAAGGATTATGTGATGCTGAGCGAAAAAATGCTCAGGTATTCATGCGCGCTCTCGGCAGTAATGAGCGGAATTATAGAAGAGAATCCGCCTTTTGCAGGGCGCAATGATGTTGATTATCCTCTTCAGTTCAACATAGTGCGTCCGGAAAATAATTCGCGCGTCCTTGCCTTTTTACGGCTTTCTGTTGTGGGAATTCTTGCAGCACTGCTTCCGCATCTGATCATATTCTTTATCATCAGCGTCGGAGCCTCAATATTTTCACTCATAGGCCTCATCAGCATTATAATTACAGGAAAATATCCGAATTTTCTATTCGATTTTCTTGTAAGATATTTCAGATATTACACAAACAT
>DAOMHE010000169.1:3826-4901 GCA_035430785.1 Spirochaetota bacterium
TGTTTGTCATGCTATACTTTGCTATGTTTTCCAATAAGAACATATCATCATTCTTTTCCGAAGCTCCGATAGGAATAGCTTTGTGCGATGTTTCTCTGATCAAAGAAAAATTTGCCGGAATGACAGAAAAAAATACGAAAGACAATACTGAAAGCAGGAACAATAGATAACCTTATTAAATTTACTTATGCCAACAAATGTGCGCTTTCATTTGTAAATTCAGCTTCACTCGACGACTTTACAGCAAAAATCACCCAAACAGTCGGTATCGATTTTGTTACGCAATTTGCACTTTTCTCTTTTCAGACTAAGGAAAAAATAATTAGTTTTGATATCGAATCAATAAAATCAGAACAGGAGAAGGTATCTCTAAAGCTATGGGTAACACATAACGCTGAAGACGAAAACGGCGTAATAATCGGATTAGTAGATATCAGCGAATATAAAATTACAGAACAACAGCTTTTCAGACAATGGCTTCTTTATTACGGTATAAACCGTCTTTTCAAGCGTGCAATTTCATTAAGCAGTGTTGAAGAAGTCATAGACGCCGCTCTCGAAGAACTATCCGACCTTATAACTTCTTCAGCAGTTTACTGTGTTTATAATAATGACGGAAAGAAATATTCCAACGTTGCTTTTCCGCGCAATTTTCCGGATACTGACGGAAAGTCGAAATCATGTATTTTAAAAAACATAATGTTTTTTTCAAAACAGATTCTTGATGAAACCAGATCACGTTTCGTCGAAAAAAGCGACAATTCAATATTCACAGCTACTGACTGCATAAACAATCTGCTTATAATTCCGATAGAAAATGAAGATAAAAATATCGCAGCTATAGGCATCATAAACAAGGAAGGCGGCTGTGATTTTACTGATCAGCAGATTTTTGAAACAATTGCTTCCGTTTTCAAAGATGTGATACTGCATAAAATAAGTGAAATGAAAAGACTGGAGGCAATTGATAAACTGAATGCTCTGCACAAGCTTGCATCAGTAGCGACTTCAACTCTTGAAATTTTTGATTTTTCCGACAAACTTTCATCAACATTAAAGAGTCTCAATGTTTTTT
>DAOMHE010000170.1:0-4890 GCA_035430785.1 Spirochaetota bacterium
TTACATGTAAATCTGAAAGCTCAAGTCGAATCGTTTGCCTTCTTTGTCTACTGAATCCTTTAAAGGATGTGAATATAGAGTCTTAATCGCCGCGTAGTGGGAATTGATAAAGAAGTTAACACCGAAAGCAAGATTTGAAAGAGTTTCGGTTCCTCCGCCGTTCAATGTGTTTTTTCTGTATGAAAAGCGCATAACCGGCTGAACCTGCTGAAAGAAGAGCACGCCCGCCTGACCGTAGAAAGTCAGAAACTCGTCATAAAGAGGAACTAGTAATGTTTCATCATCCGATAATCCCTCTCCCGGGCTGTTCGAACCCATGATTATTCCGCCCTGCATCACAAGGATTGTGCCGCTTGACATGTTGACGTCAACCGCGACATCCGCGCTCCATGCGAAATAGTTTTTAAATTTTCCGCTTGATGTCGGATATACTTTGTTCTGGAAATCAGCTCCTACTCCGAAAGCGAGAACGTTTCTTTTTCCTAAGTAGTTTTCGCTGTAGAAGTATGATTCATCATCCTCGTTCTCGAGAGCGTTCCAGCTTATGCGTCCCGAAAGTCTGGGAGAATCCGAATTGTTTCTTCCTTTTACATCTTTTGCGCCGCGCGAGTACCCGTCAAAGATTCCAAGACGGTATTCGAATGCGCGTGTTCCGAAAAGTCCGCGGAGCATTACGCCCGCATCGCGTCCGTTATTTGAATAATTGCTCATAACTGAAAGATTAGAGTCTTCAGTTGCGCATAGAGTTGTTGCCTGACTTGATAGATTGAGTCTGTTTATAGGAACCGTAAGCAGACCGGCCATTATCTGAAAACCTCTGTTTACCGTAAGACGCGCGTATGCATCCTGTGTAAAAATGCGGTTTGCGCCGTCGGTGTCATTGTCGGTTTCGCTCTTGTCCGAGCTGTTGCCGGCTTTGAGGTCGTCCGTCTGAAAGAAGAAATCAACGTTAGATGCAACCTGTCCGTTAAGAATGATTCGTGATCTTCTTATCTGAAAATCGTAGGAATTTTCGGAATTGAGTTTTCCGTAATTAAAATTTGTCTGAAGAAAATAATGAAGCTGAATCCATCTGTCAGGTCCCAGAGTCAGTCTCGCTTTAGAAACATCCTCCTCAGGAATCTGGTTTGAATATGAATAACTGCTGAAAAATATACTCATCAGAGCAGTAAGCGCTAAAAGATATCTCATCTAATGCCCCCTTGTGAATTTAACGAATTGTTTGAGAATGAACTTATTTTGGCAACTAAAAATTTTAACTCTTCCAAAGACTTCTCTTGACAAGGGATAAAACACAGCAAAAGTGAACAAAATCGGAAGGATAAAATGAAAGGACCAATTGGTGTTTTTGATTCGGGTTTCGGCGGACTTACCATTCTCCGCGAATTTCTCGAAACAATGCCGGAATATGATTTTGTTTATATAGGAGATAATGCGCGTGCCCCGTACGGAAACCGTTCTTTCGAGATGATTTATTCATATACGCGCGAATCTGTTATGCGGCTGTTTGAAATGGATTCGCCTCTTGTGATTCTAGCATGCAATACCGCGAGCGCAAGAGCTTTAAGAAATATTCAGCAGATTGATCTTCCTAAAATGAGCGGAACTAAAAGAGTTCTGGGAGTCATCCGTCCGACAGCCGAAATGATAGGAAGCGTAACGAAAACCCGTCATGTAGGTATTCTGGCAACAGCCGGAACTGTTATGTCAAATTCGTATCCGGTTGAAATAAATAAAATATTTCCGGATATCACCGTTACTCAGCAGGCCTGTCCGATTCTCGTTCCTCTTGCTGAGAATGATGAGATTGATAATCCCGGTTGCGATTATTTTATTAAAAAGTATATCGATGAACTTATATCAAAAGATACATCGATTGACACTGTTCTTCTCGGATGTACTCATTATCCCGTAATGATTGAATCATTCAGGAGATTTATTCCCGAACACATAAATATTGTTCAGCAGGACAGCATAGTTGCAGCTTCATTGAAGGATTATTTGTCGCGTCACAAAGAGATTGACGAACAATGCTCAAAGAACTCTTCGGTGCGTTATTTTACAACGGATTCCATAGATAATTTCAGTTCGAGAGGAAAAATTTTTCTCGGCAAAGAATTTTCTGCCGAGAAAATAATTATCGGTTAAAATTTAAAGAACTGAATCGTCTCTTTCAGTTTCTCTGCGAGGGTAGCGACATTTTCTGCGGAACCTGCAATTTCTTCGGCTCCTCCGGCGTTCTGCTGAGTGAGCTCATTGATATTTGTAATCGATTTTACGATTTCACCGACCGCATTTTTCTGTTCCGACGTCGAAATTTTCATTTCATCAGTTCTGTTTTTCATTGTGCGCGCTTCGTCGTTGACGATTTTATTGGTTTCGAGCTGTTTCTTCATTGTTTCTTCGAGGGCAGTGATCGTCGAGCTTATGGTCTGTATGTTCGAAATGATTGTGCTTATTGTGCTTACGGTGTTTTCGGCCGCCTGCATTCCTTTTGTGATTTCTGAATTGGTACTTACTATAAAATTGTCAATCTGCTTGATGCTTGTCGCGGTCTGGTCTGCAAGTTTACTGACTTCATCCGCAACGACAGCGAATCCTTTGCCCGCGTCGCCGGCTCTTGCCGCTTCGATCGCCGCGTTCAAAGAAAGAAGATTTATCTGTTCGGATATATCGCTGATAATGTTTACAATCCCGGTCATTTCTTTTGAGCTTGCTGTAATCTGCGACATACTCTTGTTGAGATTTCCTATTGTTATTTCACCTTCTTTTGCATTTGATGAAATTCTGTCGGTTGTTGTAATGGCAACTTTAAGTTTTTCACTCATCTGATTTATCGCATCCGAGAGAACCGTCATTCTCTGAGTGAGTTCTTCGATTGTCTTGAATTGTTCTTCTGCACTTGTCGCGACACTGTCAACTCCGGCACTCATCTGTTCGGTTGTTGCGGTAACTTCTTCTGCGGTTGCCGCCTGGTTCTGCGAAATATCCGAGAATGCTCCGGCGGTTATTGACATTTCGTGGGAACTTGCCGCAAGTTCGCCGGAAATGCTCTGAATATTTCTGATTATTCTTTTGAGATTTTCAGAGAATATAATCATTTTGTATGAAAGCTCTCCGATTTCATCATCCGTGTGTGCGATTATTTTTCTTGAAAGATCGCCCTTGGATATTCCGTCAATTACAAGATCGTAATCCGAAAGAGGGCGCATTTTTCTGTTTATTAGCCATGACGCGAAAAAAGCCGCCGATAAAAGTCCGATTGCCGCGAAAATCAGAATATAAACAGCATATTCAATTACTGATTCTTCAATGTCATCGATATCGAGAATTGTTACGGTAAACATATTGTACTTCGAATTTTTAGCAGCTATCATGAGTTTTGTGCGGTCGTTGTAAAAATATTTGATAGGTTTCAGAAGTTCGCCTTCAATAATTTTTTTTGCGAAATCCGTGTCCTTCATGTCTTTAAGTATCATCGATTGATCCGGGTGTGAGACTGTTGTTAATGATGAATCAAAAAGAACAGAGTATCCGTTACGGCCGACTATTGCTGCTGAATATATTTTATCATAGAAAGACTGGGCTTTTATAAGAAAACCTATATTTGCGATAAATTTTCCGTTTTGAACGAAAGGGCAGGTGAAAAGCAGAACATTTTGTCCGGTAAGACTGCATTTAAATACTCCGCTCAGGTGCCGCTTGTTTCCGCTGGAATCAGATGAAAAATTCTTAGAGAAAGCTTTTTTGAGGCCGAGATCCTGGTTGTCGCCGTACAGATTTTTTCCTGTAAGAGAAAGATTCGTAGAAGCGAAAACTTCAAGATAATCGTCTGGTGAGAGAATCAGAATTTCGTCATAGATGCCGTATTTTTTTTTATAGTCCTTCATCGTAGCGATGATGTCGCCGTAATTTTTTGAGGAGATTGATTTTGCAGAGCTTTCTTTTTCCGTGATAAAATCGGCATCATCACCGATTTTATCAATAAAAGATTCGAGCTGTTTATCTACAAGAACCGAAATGGTTTTCATCTGTTCGGTGTATGAATTTTCAATTGATTTGTACTGAATGTTGAATACGGCAAGTGAAATAACCAGAATCAATAAAGATATCGCGCCTATTGAAAGAAAAGACAGCACATGAGAAATACGGGTTTTGTTTATGTTAAGTTCGGGATCCAGTTTCGAAAAAATGCCTTCATTTATAAATGGTTCAATCAGTTTTTCGGTGACGATATAGTAGACAATGGTAGTAGCAATTGTGTTGAAGGTCATCACTGAATAGCAGTTAACCTGCTGAAGAAGCGTGGCATTGGCGCTTTTCTGCAGATAAATGATTACAACGGGAGCCAGAATAAGCCATCTGACCATTCCGCTTATAGCGTGGCGCTTCGGAAGTGAAAAGGCGCATTTACGTGCTTTAAGATATTCTTCGTCAGATATTTCTTCGCCTTGTTTTAATTTTGTATAGTAAGTAACCAGAGGTCTGAGTATTTTGCGGTTCGAAAAAACTGCAATCGTCAGAGCTGTAAAAGAAATACCGGCTACAACACCCAGAAACGGGGCATAATTTTTTAGCCCGGTTATTTGAATGAAAATAAATGCTGATACGGGAATTAAGACAAAATAGGGAACGCCCTGTGTGAAAAGTAAAAATTTTAAATAGAGTTTCCCGATTTTTTTTTGTGTCTCCACTTTCTGCCTCCGAAGAACTATTCATCCGCGAAAATAAAGCGATATAACGGCATAAATGCCTGTATTTGACAAATTGGTGTTCTGTTTATTTTTATTGATATATTGCCAACTGATATTTCAACTAAATCAGAAATCAAGTCATAAATTGAAATACGGCAGTTTTTTTTAAACATAATGAGCGGAATGGTTGACTTTG
>DAOMHE010000171.1:0-1689 GCA_035430785.1 Spirochaetota bacterium
GCTTATTCTTCCGAAACCATCGGGATAATATATATTATTTTCATAAGAGGATTCATTTGTTGATAAAGTTATATATTTTCTGTTCTTCAAAACTTTTTCAAACGGTATAAGTTTTATTTTTGATGATGCAAAATCACGTTCAATTACATGAAGTACGCTAGTCATCAAAGATGTTGCAGGATGAGGCGAAAGTCTTTCATCTGAACGCGTCATCTCAACAGGACTCTCTCCGCCATGTGTTTTCCCAAGAATTTTATAAGTTCCGATAGCGTTATCTTCCTCATCACGGCTGGAAAAATCATAATAACTCACATGATTATTAGAAGAAATTGAAACAAGAGCAAATTTGTCGCCTTCATTTGTCTGAATATTTTTTGATCCGAAGGCGCATGCGGAAAGAAAGAAACAGAATATCACAATAAACTTAATCAGCTTCATGGAACACCTCAAAATAATAATCGCTGAATCCATATTATCGATTCAGCGATTTGCTTTAAGAATAATTTAACAACAATATCACTGATACAATATCACTGATACAATATCACTGATACAATATCACTGATACAATATCAAACCCGGCTGTGGCGATAATGCCAGTACTTCTTCAGGCTTCATAATCGGACGGTCGAAATGAACTCCGCGTTTATTGGAATAATGCATCCAAAGTTTAAAAGCCTTATAAGGTATATTAACGACTTTCGCATTGCGCTCATGTGTCGCAATCTTAATACCGGGTTTTCCCCAGCCTGATGTTGAATGAACCAGCATTACAGGATCATAGTCGGATTTCACTTTTGTAATATTTCTGACCATTTTTTTATGGAACTGATGAAATACGAGCTGGCGTTTTCCTTTTATATTATTTAAAATCATATAATCCTGCATTGTTTTCTGAGCAGCGTTAAGTTCATCGGCTGTAATCGAACCTATTTCTTTCATAGGGCGGCGGGTGCGCCACTCAACATCAATGGCAAGATGAACATTGGAATGCTTCAAAAACGGCAGAATCTTTTCAATCGCTTCAGTTACTTTATACTTTCCAATCTGGTGGTCTATATAAACAAGAAATCCGTTCTCATATGCGAATTTAATATATGACTCAATCACTTCGTCCTTAACGAAATTGATTTCTCCCAGAGGTTGGCAGGTTCCATACACTATATAAATAGCAGGAATAACACCTTTCTCTCCGTTTACTTTATCATATTCTTCGGCTTTCTGTTTCAGCATTTCGGCAAGCTTTTCCTTTGAAAAACGCCCGAGAACTCCCATGATTTTTGAATTTGGGTTTCCGTAAAAACCGACAACATGGTTCTTTTCAAAAAGATCAGGAGTTGTAAACTGTTCATCAAGAGATGGAGTTTCAATTTCTGCAACCGGCTTTTCAGGAGAAACATCTGATTCGCCATTGACTGTAACAACTGCTAATATGAGGACAAATGCCAATAATATTTTCTTCATTTTCTATACCTGTTATTATTTACGGAAGATCGGAGCTTAAGATTCAGAAAAAAAATAAATTACAGATTAAAAAAGAAAATAATTTTATTATCTCAGATACTTGCGCGGATTTACAGTATTGCCGTTTTGAATTATTTCAAAATGAAGATGAGGACCGGAAGAAAGTCCGGAATTTCCGCTCTGGGCTATTCCCTGACCCTGTTTAACATACTGGCCGCGTCTTAC
>DAOMHE010000171.1:1789-4844 GCA_035430785.1 Spirochaetota bacterium
AATTTCCGCTCTGGGCTATTCCCTGACCCTGTTTAACATACTGGCCGCGTCTTACATATATTCTGGAAAGATGTCCGTACAGAGTTTTATGCCCGCCCGGATGCGCGATGACAACCGCATTTCCATAGCCGCCCATCCAGCCTGCGTATGTAACTTTACCGTATTTTGACGCTCTCACCGGAGCAAATACAACACCTATATCAATTCCGCTGTGAAAATGTCTTCCGCCTCGAATAGGATGCACACGCCATCCGAAACTGCTGGTTATGCGTCGGCTCGAAACCGGCCACATGAACGCGGCAATTATATTTTGGGGTTTTGCATCCGGAATAAATATTTCTGTACCGGCAGTAAGAACCGTTGTATGAGTCAGATTGTTTTCAGCGGCGATTTTATCTGCATTAACTTTGTAATTTGAAGCTATCCGTTGAATAGTGTCGCCTTTTTTAATTTTATATACTAATCCGTCTTTATTTGGAATATTCAATACCTGACCGGCATGAATAATGTCATAAGACGGCAGTTTATTCGATCCGCAGATAGTATCAACAGACACTCCGTATTCTTTCGCTATCTCGCCGAGAGTATCTCCGTCTTTTACTTTATATTGGGATATTTTCAAAGTTGAAGAGTCTTCAGGATCCGAATAATTCGTCTCTTCAGAATAGACTATTGAATCTTTGAGTTTTTCGTCTTCTTCCTGAACGATATGAGTATCATCTCTTGTCATATATACTATTGAAGCTGCAAGAGAGGCCATGGACATAAAAAAGACTCCGGCTGCTACAGCCAAAGTCTTTCTCCAGTGAAAAACAAACGGAGAACTGATGCGTTTTACTTTAACATTTCTCGCAGTGTAGATAACGAGGATTAAATTATCCTCGAAGCGGGAAAATGAAATTTTTCGTAAGCCGAATAATTTAATCTGAAATTCTTTCATTTTGTTAACGATACTTTTTTATTATCGTCAGAAAGTCCAGAACTATTTATTTTCCTTGGAAGAAACCCCGGAATAATTATCTTCGATGAATTTTTCCACATCGCGCTTGTGAGCGCCGGTAATACAGGTATTTCCCTTAAAAACAACACCTTTCATGATATTTATACTTGGAGCATAAATATCTCCAAGAACCTTTGCAGTTTCAAGAAGACGGACTTCTTCGCGTGCAGTAATATTTCCGACGACAACACCGGCAACAACCACTGATCTCGCCTCAATATTTGTCTTAACTTTTCCTGATTCGCCGACAACCAGCTCATCATCGGTCTTAATTTCACCCTCAAATTTTCCGTCGATTTTAAGAGAACCGCTTATGTAAAACTTGCCCTCAAAAACCGAGCCTTCGCCGATTGTGCTGTTGAGAAGATCATTTCTTGCCATAAAATTCCTCAATATAAATAGAGTATCGAATCATCAGGTTTTTCAATCCGTCCGATCGAGATATAACCGACTTCCCTTGAAGCGAAAATCAATTCAATTATTCTCTCTATATCACTGCCCTTTACTTTGTCAATAAAATGACAAACTTCTTCAAAAGAATACTTGCGCCCGAAAGTCATCTCTTCAAGAGCGTTGTGCCCCATTTTGACCTCGACGCTTTCCATGCTCAGAGCCAGGCTTCCCTTCAAATAGCTCTTTGCATCCGAAAGTTCATCTTCACTCACGCCTTTTTCACGCAAAAGGCGGCATTCATCAAGGATCAATGACCTGGCTTTTTCAAACTTCTCAGGAGAAGCGCTGCAGTAAACCCCGAAAAGACCGTTATCCGAATATGAACTGTGGAAACTGAAAACAGAATAACACAATCCTTCTCGTTCTCGGATATTCTGAAAAAGTCTGCTCGAAGAACTGCCGCCGAAGATGGTACTTAAAAGGAATAGAGAATAACGGTCTTCATGAGTCTTCGGCAAACCGTCAAAACCCAGCGCGAAATGAACCTGTTCTATTTCGCGTTCAATATGCTTTCTGTATATTCTGCCATAAGAAAAATTCTGCTTTATTAATACTGAAGAGCCTTTTGATTCTGAAAAATATTTTTTAACCAAACGCTCGGCTTCTGAAATATCAAAATTTCCGGCAATGGAAATTACCGCCTTATCGTTGCGGTATTCCCTCTCATAAAAATTCATGAGTTTTTCGCGTGTGATAGAAGCTATGCTTTCACGCGTTCCCAGAATATTATGAGCCAAAGGATGACCGGCAAACATGCTTTCGGTAAACGTATCAAGAACATGCTCATCGGCATAATCTTCATACATTCTAATCTCTTCAAGAATAATCCCTTTCTCCTTTTCAATGTCAGTTTCAAGAAAAAGAGAATTATAAAACATGTCGGAAATAAGTTCGAGACTCATCTCCAAATGATCTGCAATGATATTAATATAATAACAGGTATATTCCTTATTGGTGGCACCGTTATGCTGACCGCCTACGCGGTCAACCATACGTGCCATATCCTGTGCGGAATATTTGGCTGTGCCTTTAAAAAGCATGTGCTCAAGAAAATGAGCATAACCGCATTCATCGGCATTCTCATCTCTTGACCCCGTTCTAAGCCACAGCCCGCTTGATACGGAAACCACACCGTCTACTTTTTGAAGTAAAACGGTGATTCCGTTTGATAAGGTAAATTTACGAAACAATTATTCAGTCTCCGCTTCCGGTGCAGGCATAGCATCTTTTCTCGAAAGATCAAGTCTTCCGGTTTTATCGATGTTTAGAACTTTTACTTTTACGGAGTCGCCTATATTGACTACATCAGTAACATTCGCAACACGCTTATGATCAAGCTTGGAAATATGAAGGAGACCTTCTTTTCCAGGAAGAACTTCAACAAAAGCGCCGTATTCCATAACGCGTTTAACAACACCGTCATAAATTTTTCCTGCTTCAACTTCTGCAACTGAAAGCTGAACCATGCGGACAGCCTTCTCAAGAGAAGCCAGATCAATTGCATAAACTGAAACTTCGCCGTCTTCTGCAACATTAACATCAGCACCCGTAGATTCAACAATGCCTCTGATATTTTTTCCGCCTGGCCCGATAAGCCCGCCG
>DAOMHE010000172.1:0-4786 GCA_035430785.1 Spirochaetota bacterium
CCGTTTCTGCTGAAAGCGCGGCTTTTTTCTTTGCCGTTTCCGCAATCAGTTTTCCATCGTTTAGGGAACTCGCTTCAAGCATCTCATCGTCCAGTTCGCGAAGCTTTGCCTCGTTCGCTTCGATCTGCTTTTCAAGTTCAGTTATTTTTTTCTGCAAAGGAGAAAGTGTCTTTGATCTGCGGTTAATTACATCAGCACGTTCGCGGCGGTTTTCCTTGCGGACAGAGACTTTTTTCTCTTCACGTTTTTCTTCTTCGTCCCAGCCGTACTTGTCAAGAAACGAACGGTAATCGCCGTCGTGAAAAAATACTCCGCCGTTTCTGAATACTATAAGCTTGTCGGCAAGCGCATGCAGAAACATTTCATTATGTGTAACGATTACGCACGCGCCGTCAAACGCGTCGATTGCTTCAAGAAGCGAATCGCACGACTGCATATCCAGGTGGTTTGTCGGCTCGTCCAAAAGAAGCATATTGACAGGCTGAATGAGAATCTTGCCTATCATTACGCGCGCTTTTTCGCCGCCCGAAAGAACATTTATTTTTTTGAGCGCGTCATCGCCTTCGAACATCATGGCGCCGGCAATGTTTCGCGCAGCCTGACGGTCGGAAAAATTTATGACAGCGCCGATTTCATCTTCGACGGTTTTACCCGGGTCGAGGCTTGAAATATTTGTCTGGGCGAAATAGCCGGCCTTGACATTCGGATGAATGGAAATTTTTCCGGATGTAGGAGTCAGTTCACCCGCAATTGTTTTCAATAGAGTTGATTTTCCTTTTCCGTTTTTTCCGATGATGCAGATCTTCTCTCCTTTGATAATGTTAAACGAAAGTTTTTCAAAGAGAAGATTTCCTTCTTCATATCCGAACGAAAGATCTTCCGCTGTAGAAAGCAGCTTTCCCGAAAAAGGCGCACTTGAAAAAGTGAAATCAAGGTTTTCAATCGACGCAAGCTTGTCGCGCTTTTCCATCTTATCAAGCATTTTGATTCTTGACTGAACCATACCTGCAAGGCGCGCCTTGGCTCGGAAACGGCGGATGAAAAGCTCGGCATCGCGCCTTTTCTTCTCGTCATTTATACGAGTCTTTTCATATATCTCTTCTTCTTTTGCAATCTGCTCATAAAGCTTTTCGGTGTTGCCTTCGATCTTACGCAGACTCTGACGGTGAATCGCCGCAGTGTGAGTTACGATGTTGTCCATAAAACTTCTGTCGTGAGTAATCAGAAGAATTTCTCCTTTCCATTCGCGAAGAAAAGAAGCAAGCCATCTTATCGATGAAATATCGAGATAGTTTGTCGGCTCGTCAAGAAGCAGAAGATTCGGTTCAGCTATCAGAACCTTGGCAAGATTAATTCTCACCTGAAAACCGCCAGAAAACAGTTCAGGCTTTTTGTTCATATCTTCTTTGCTGAAGCCGAGACCAAAAAGAATCTTCTCGACCATCCACTGACCGGTCTCAGATGAAATTTCCGACGAAGCCTCTTCGAGAAGAGTGTTTTTAGAAAAAGTCAGATGCTGTTTAACATAACCGTAGGTATAATCCTTGGGAAACTCGATAGTTCCTTCATCGGGAGAATCAAGACCGCATAGAATGCGCATTAGAGTTGTTTTGCCGTGGCCGTTTTTTCCAACGAGTCCGACTCTTTCTTCTGAATTTATGTTGAAGCTTATCTCTGAAAAAAGCGATTTTGCTCCGAATGATTTTGAAATATTATTTATACGTACCATGATATCACCGCAGATAATTCAAAAAGCAAAACAAGCATATGTGTCAAATAATTTAATTCCGGCACGCTGTTTTTGAGCGGCATACCGGAATATATCATAGCCTTTCATGAAGCGTTACAGGATAATTATTGTCCGATCAGCCCAGACTCAGTTTTTCCCCTGTTGTCATATAATGTTCGATCATTTTAGGCAGTCGATCCATCAGAGCCGGCAGGTTAATTTTTTCAAAATCAGCAACAAATCCGTTACCTTTATCACTGAGGCCTGTAATAATGTAATCTACTTCAACAGAACATTTTCCGGTTTCTTTTTCAACAACCGTCATTTCCCAGTGAACAACAGCATCCTTGTCAGTTAAAAATTTGACATACTCGACATTTCGTTTTTTAAGGCTGTACTTCGATACAATCCATACAGAATGACCTTCGCCTGGAACATCTGTCGTAAAAATGCATGATCTTTCGGCAATTCCCGAATCCGAATAAATCAAAGTGTGCACGTTTTCCCATCCTTCAATCCAGTCCAGCTCCTTAGTCGGACATAGTAGAAGAAAGATCTGTTCCGAATCGTGTTTAAAACTCCAGCTTGCTTTTTTGGCGATACGCCTGCCGTTAAATTTTTTCTGCATAACATCTCCTTTTAGCGGATAATCCGTTATGCGGAGAAAAGTAAACTATGAAGCTATAGTCAGGTCAATAGCCGGATTGAAAAAAATTAAAAAAAAAGTTCTATAGACCGCTGTTATCGGTACGAATTACAAATTTTTCAACCATGGCAAGAAGCTCTTGTGCGTGAGAACTCATCTCTTCTCCGGCAGAGGCAGTTTCTTCGACAAGACCGGCATTATGCTGAGTAACTGAATCAAGTTCGACTATCGCGGTATTTATCTGATTGATGCCGGTGCGCTGCTCTTCGCTGGATGCGGCAATATCACCTACATGATTTCCGACAATTCTTATCCTTTCAACTATCGAGCGGAGCGCCTCACCGCTTTTCGCTGAAAGCTCCGAACCTCTTGAAACCTTATCAATAGAATCTTTTATCAATCCGGATATTTCTTTTGCCGCACTGCCCGACCTTTCGGCGAGATTTCGGACTTCACCGGCAACAACGGCAAAACCACGCCCGCTCTCACCTGCTCTTGCAGCTTCAACTGCCGCATTCAGCGCAAGAAGATTCGTCTGAAATGCGATTTCATTAATAACACCGGTAATCTGCTCTATCTTAACGCTCGACTCGCTTATTTCATTTATGGCGCTGACTGCATCATTTACAGTCTCGCCGCCTTTCTCGGCTTCTGCCGTAACCTCTTTTGCAAGACGATCGGCATTAAGAGAATTATCAGCGTTACGGTTTATGGCCGCGCTTGTCTGTTCAATCGTAGAAGCAATTTCTTCAAGTGATGATGCCTGTTCCGTCGTGCGCTGAGAAAGATTTTCATTTCCGGAAGCTATTTCCTGAACAGATCGGATTAGACTTTTAGCAGATTCGATTATTCCGCCGATGAGATGTTCAAGGTTATCAGCGGTTTTATTAAGTTCATCCGCTAGAATTCCGAGTTCATCCTTCTGGTTCAAATCGATTCTGCCGGTAAAATCACCGACTGCAATTTTGCGTGCGAAACTCAGCCCCTTGTTCACAGGACCGGATACCGAACGGGCAAGAACAAAAGTTATCAAGGCAGCTACGATAATTGAAATAACCAGCATAAACATATTGATTTCAAAATCACGTCTTGCTTGGGAATACTGTTCGTTTCGAAGTTCCTTGGCAGCCTTGTCCTGGTAATCAAGTATGGCCTGCATCGCTTTTTTCAAAGTATCATATCCCTTTTCCCATTCAGCAATCGCAAGCTCTGCCTTGCGGACTTCTCTCGCGTCAATTTCCTTACCGAATCTGTCTGTTACACCGGCAAGTGAAGTTCGTATATTCATCCAGTTGTCAGTAATGTTTTTTTCTTCGGCATTCATCTCCACATTTTTGGTATAGGTATCCCATTGTTTCAGGTATTCCGTACGCAGAAGCTTTGATTCTTCTCTAACCAGCTCTATTTGATCCCATTTTCCGATTTGTGCGAATACTAACTGGCGGTAAATATTAGTCTGCATCTGATAAATATTTCTCGAAATTATCTGAAGTGCTATAACAGAGCGGAATCTATGCGAATATATTTTCTCATACGATTCAACCTGATTCTGCTGAGAGCGGTAACCGAAAAAAGCTATGGAAATAATTATTACAAGAAACACAAGACAGGAAAGAAGAACCTTGGCGGATATTTTGAGATTCTTAAAAAAATTCATAAAACCTCCGCAATCCAAAGATGATCCGGGAGATATCCTCGAACGGAGCATATAAACAAAAGCTTAAAATACCTCGGAAGTCAGATCATACAACATTAAAAGACAAAACTCAAATAGAATTTTCATGTTTAAATACATCCGTATTTCAGATCTGATTTGCGATTGGCGCAGGAATTAAGACACCTTAATCTTAAAAATTATCGCTGTCAATCTCAGCAAACTTTCCAAATTGAATTTAATCATACCATCACTTCAATTATGAAATAAAATTAAACAAATCGGTTTTACTTTTTTAGACAATCCGCGAAAACCTTCCGGAAAGATACGTATATATAATTGACAGGAATAAATATTTATAATAGATTGAGGTAAGAAATGAGTGTTAGTATGGAATTTACGAAAGAACAGCTTGAACAGATAGGTTCGTACATCGAATCAAACTTCGACCGCTTCAGCGCGAAGAGCAATGTCGTACAGCTCCGTCCTTATGAAATTCAGCTGATAGAAAGAATGACCCGCATCGAAGAAGAACTCAGAAGCCAGCGTGAATTAATTCTTAAACAGAACGAAACAATGCAGTTCGGATTTGCCCAGATGGACAAGCGCTTTGAACAGGTTGACAAACGCTTTGAAGCCATGCAGAAACAGATGGACGAGCGCTTCGAGTCTGTCCAAAAGCAAATGGATGAAAGGTTCAGAGCAGTCGATAAACGGTTTGAAATGATGCAGAAAAGCATGGACAACCGTTTCGAAC
>DAOMHE010000173.1:0-4781 GCA_035430785.1 Spirochaetota bacterium
ATACACCCGGAAAAATTATCAGTCGGAAACGTTCATCATAAGAAGCGAGTTTCTCGGTAAGGGCGCACTTAAGAGCGAACTGGGCTGAAAGCGCAGGAATCAAAGCAAGAAGTATAACAGATTCACCGCCCGAAGCGCCAGCCCCGAATTTTCTCATCCATGAATTAAGAAATAAAAAAATAAATATTCCCGTTATAAATGAAAGAATCAAATTTTTCCGAAAACTGTTTCCTCTCATTTTATAAAAAAGCGGAATGAAAGCAAAATGCGCGAATAATGGAAACAATGGAAAATACTCACTGAAAGGAAAAGATAAAAACAAGAGAAACGGTGTCAGAAAATAATAATGATTCAAAGCAATTTTTTTTAATTTCATAAAGACTGCAGCAACATTTAATTTCATCTTTTACCTGTATATATTTATTCTTTTGCTTCTATCGGAATCCCGACACGCTCCATGACAAGCTTAATATCGTTCCAGACATCCTTTTTTAACGGCGATTTTTCCCCTCCGTTTCTGATAACATAAGAAGGATGAAAAGTCGGCATCACCGGAATTCCCATATATTCGCCCCACTTCCCCCTGAGTGACGTAATTCCATCCTTTGTATTTAGGATATATTTTGTTGCCGGTGAACCGAGTGTTACTATAACTTCAGGTTTAATTATTTCGATCTGCTTTTTCAGATACTTAGAACATTCTGCAAGCTCATCATCTGCCGGCGGCCTGTCCTTTATCATTTTAAGATCAACCGTCGGACGGCATTTAACAAGATTGCAGATATAAACAGAACTTCGAGGTATTCTGATTCCTTTTTCAATAATTGAAGTTAAAAGTGCTCCGGCTTTTCCGCAAAAAGGAATTCCCTGAATATCCTCGTTTTTTCCGGGTCCCTCGCCGATAAAAATTATTTTCGCTTCAGCCGATCCCTCGCCGAATACAGTTTTTGACCGGGTGGAATGGAGCCTGCATAAAGTGCATTTTTCAACTTCTTTAGACAGTAGAATCAATTCATCAGTTTTTGTCATATTATTTCATTTTCTCCGCTTATATATTGATCGGCTAATTCTTCCGTTTTTTTACAAAGTGTTAATTTTTGTTGACACATTAAGCACATATGTAAATCTGTCCTTACACCGCGCGGTGGAGCAGTTGGCAGCTCGTTGGGCTCATAACCCAAAGGTCACAGGTTCGAGTCCTGTCCGCGCTAAATCGGCGAAGTAGCTCAGTAGGTTAGAGCACACGGCTCATATCCGTGGTGTGGGGGGTTCGAGTCCCTCCTTCGCTAATAAATCTCCTCGGCCTGAACATACATAACTTTATCTTTCCCTATTGCATTTACAAAAGTTCCCTTCACTTCAACAGTCTGTCCGTTCGAAAGATCTTCTTCGAACGGCGCAAATATTTCGAGGCTCTGCGAATCAGAAATAAGCGAAAAGCTTATCTTTCCTTTTTTATTCTTAAAATTCTGAACCTTTCCTTTCCATCTTACCGTAAATCCTGCGTATAACTCCGGACTTTTTGATACTTCATTATACGAAATTTCGCTGGAAGGTTTATCTTCAATGCCTGCAATATATTTTACGAGATAGAGAGCTTTTTCTTTTATACGTATGTTTGAATTGCTGTTTATAATGCGGTTTAGCGAAAAGAGCGCATTATTATAATTGCCGCGCTTCATATCATTTCGGGCGGAATTGAATTCCTTACGAACTTCTTCGTCGGAAGAATAAGACACCAAAGGTTTAACTTTTGTCGATTTATCAATCAAAGGATACATCATTGAAGATATATCAGCCTCAGTCGCCTTTTCACTTTCTCCCATAAAAGAGAAACTTATAATCTTGTCGGAAAACACATTTCTCAAATACGAAAAATTTATAATTATCAAAACAGCTGATACAAGAAAAATCACAGACATTACAAGCAGGCGCAAAGAAGGTGCTCTCATGGATTTCTTTATTCCATGTCTGCGAATAGGAATTTTGATTATAGATTTTTGTCTCGGTTTATTAAAACGATGTCCGGGGATATCAACAGCATCAAATATAGAAAATTTCTTCTGCAGCTTTTCAAAAGATTTAGTTTTTTCTACCAGAGACAGAAGCTGTTTAGTTTTTTTATCAAAAGGATATTTTTCTCTTGTTTCCGCAAGACGCAGAAGAACGCTTTCTACCGAACTCGCTCCTTTAATAAACAAAAAGTTTTCAAGCTGGCTTCCTGCGGGAGAATCGGGATACTTTCTTTTTATTGAAGAAATGATTCCTTCTGCAATTATAAAATTATCCGTCATAACCGAGCAGAATGCGGACATAACAGAATTAAAAAGAGTCGGCGAAATTGAATTTGCCTTTTCAAAAATAAAGGAAGCCTCTTTATATCTTCTTTTTTTAAAAAGATACATGGCTTCCTTAGACAGAATATTTTCAGAAACTGTATTTTTAATCATCTTCTCTTCTGAAAATTCTCTTAACCGCGTCGATCAATGAAATATTTTCATCGAACGACTTTCCGATAATATATCCTACGAACATAAGCGACAGAATAAGAACCATCTTCCACAGTCCGAAAAGAAAAAAGAAGACACCGAACAAAAGACCGGCAAGTATTCCTAAAACCTTGCCGGGATTATCATTTATCCATTTTCTAAAATCATCCGAAAGAGGCAAATCTTCCTCCTTACTGTTTCACACGCTCGACGTAATCGCCTGTGCGGGTATCAATTTTTATTAAATCATCCTGATTTACAAAAATCGGAACATTTATTTCTGCTCCTGTTTCAACTTTAACTTTTTTGGTAACGTTTGTTGCGGTATCTCCGCGGACACCCGGCTCTGCATATACTACTTTAAGATTTACGAATGTAGGAGGAATGATTGAAATAGGTTTTTCATCATACATAACGGCTTCGATGACGTCATTTTCTTTTACATAAAGGAGAAGATCGCCTATCATATCCTTAGACACAGAAATCTGGTCATAGCTTTCAGTATCCATCAGCTCTATTGAATCAGCCTCGCTGTAAAGATACTGCATAGGTCTGTTTTCAACTCTTATGTCTTCAACTTTTTCACCGGCTCTGAAAGTCTTGTCGATGACGGTTCCTTTGTTGAGATTTTTAAGTTTTGTTCTTACGAACGCTCCGCCCTTGCCCGGTTTTACATGCTGAAAATCAACAACCATAAAAAGATTGCCGTCAACTTTAATAGCCGTGCCTTTTTTAAAATCATTACTCGAAATCATCAAATTCTCCGTTAAATTATTATTATATCTTTATCCGCGGATGTCAAGATCTCAGCGCCTTCTTCACGGATAAGAATTACATCTTCAATTCTTACACCGCCGCATCCCTGCACGTATATTCCGGGCTCTACCGTAATTACCATGCCGGATTTCAGTATCATTTCACCGCCGCCTTTTACTGCCGGAGCTTCATGAACATCAAGTCCTACACCGTGACCGAGAGAATGTCCGAAATTTGAACCGAAACCGTTTGCAGAAATATAATCCCTTGCAACAGCATCAAGCTCTCCCGCACTCATTCCCGGCTTTGCCGCAGAAATGGCCCGTCTCTGAGATTCGAGAACAACAGAATAAATTTTTCTCAACTCTTCCGGTATTTCTCCGAGAAATACCGTTCTTGTCAAGTCTGAATTATATCCTTCAAACTCACAGCCCATATCTATGAGCACATTTTCACCGTTTTGCAGTATTTTTGACGGTGACGGGAAGTAATGAGGCATTGAAGAATTCTTTCCGGAAGCTGCAATCGTGTCAAAAGCCATACGCCTTGCAGATTTCATCTTCGAAAAAATCTCCGCTTCCATTACGATATCCCATTCCGTTATGCCCGGACGGATTGTAGACAGAAGATGAGAAAAACATTCATCAGTTATCTTCACAGCTTTTCTGATTTTTTCAATTTCATCCGCATTTTTAACGGCACGAAGTTCATTTACGATGCTTCCGCCGCTTTCGATTTTAAGTTGAGGAAATTTCTTTTTCAATTCATTGTAGTTCGAAAATGACGCAGAGTGTTCTTCAAGATAAAGATTTTTTTCTCCCTCAGAAATCACCCTGGAAAGAGTATCATAAAATGATTTTTCCTGCAGCACAAACTCATATTCGTTTGTGAGAATTCCTCCTGCATATTCCTCATAACGCGAATCTGTTATAAAAAAAGCCTTATCCGGATAAATAAGAAGAAATGCATTAGAGCCTTCGAATCCGGTCAGATACCGGATATTTTTTAAATCAAAAATCAGATACGGATAAACATCCCTTCCCGTAGCTATTTCCCTGAATTTTTTTAGTTTCATACATCCTCACATCAGAAAAAGAATTACAACACCTGAAACTGCAAGAATAATTCCTAAAATTTCAGCCATTCGAACCTTCTTGTTTTCAAAAACAAATGAAACCGGAATTAAAAGCACAGGAACTATAGACATTATCGCCGAGGCCACACCTACTTCGGTTTTTGATATAGCGTACATAGCAAGGCTGACACCGGTAAAAGGTCCTAGAAATGCACCTATCGAAGCATAGACCAAACCCGATGAGTTTCTGTAAGACTGAACTGATTTCTTAAGTTTACCTGAAACAATAAGCGCGAGAGCAAACGCTGCAAACCCTGCTATAACACGGCACTGGGTAACATTCACGGCATTCATATTATTCATTCCCATCTTCGCAAGAATCAGCCCGGCACCCTGAGAAAACGCACCGATAAGAGCGCAAATTACACCGCCGAGGGGATGGTGCATTTTTATACGTTCGC
>DAOMHE010000174.1:0-4768 GCA_035430785.1 Spirochaetota bacterium
CAAAAAGCGCGCTGAAGAGGAACTTCTTAAGACAAACAGGATTCAGTCTCTCGGAGTAATTGCCGGCGGTATTGCCCACGATTTTAATAATATTCTTACTGTAATCATAGGAAATATAAGTCTGGCTAAATTTGACATGCCTAAAGACTCGGATTCGTACAAGCTTCTTGAGGAGGCAGAATCCGCAAGCGTCAGAGCGAAAACCCTCACAAATCAGCTTTCGGCTTTTACAAAAGAAAGCGAACCGGTCAGGGAAAATTCGAATTTGGGGAAATTGTCAGACAGTCCTCGGTATTTGTTCTCAGCGGATCAAAAAGTTCATGCATCTTCGATTTTCCCAAAGACTTATGGGGAGCGGAAATAGACTGCGGACAGTTCAGCAGGGTAATTCAGAATCTGGTTTTGAATGCTTCTCAGGCAATGCCGAGAGGCGGTACGATTACTATTAAGGCTGAGAATATAAGGGTTACAGTAGATGATCATATACCGGTAAAATTCGGTAAGTATATTTTGCTGTCTATTGCGGATGAAGGTCAGGGCATTCCGCCTGAGATTATTTCTAAGATATTTGATCCGTATTTTACTACAAAAGAAACGGGTTCGGGTCTTGGGCTTTCAGTTTCATTTTCGGTCTTAAAAAATCACGGCGGTCATATAACGGCAGAATCGGAAGAAGGAAAAGGATGTGTAATAAAGATTTATATACCTGCATCTTCATCAAAACAATTTACATGCCGGGATGTTGATACCGGAGATCAAATGCCGGAACATCTGAATATAATGATAATTGATGATGATGAATCAATCGGAAAAGTAACCATAGAATTGCTGAGAATACTCGGACATGCTGTTTATTATTTTCCAAATTATGATGAAGCTGTTGAATTTTATAAAGAATACCTGAAAAATGGCGAAGTGATTGATGTTGCGATAATTGACCTGACATTGCCGGGAAAACTTTCCTCGGAAGAGATACTCAAAGAGCTGAAAGCGGTTGGTTTTTTACGGGGAATTATTTCGAGCGGATACGTGAACAGTCAGGTTATTACAGATTTCCGTTCATTCGGATTCAGTTCGTCCATCAAAAGGCCGTTTACAATTGATGAACTGAAGCGTTGTCTTTCGGAAGCTTTTGAAATATAAACTGCGGGTCAATCGTAAGAAATATTTCTTGACACTTGCCTGTTTGCGGAAGATTTCTCAAGGGGCTTATTTTTAAAAGTGTGGAAGAGATGACTGAAAACGAACAACTTGCGGTATATCATAAACCGGTTCTTTACCGTGAAATAATAGATTACATAAAAGAAGTATATGCTGAAGGAGACCTCATCGTAGATTCCACCTGCGGTGAAGGCGGACATTCCGCTCTTTTCCTTGATGAATTTCCGGGAAAGGTTGTTTCGTTTGAACGGGATCCGGAGATTCTTTCGAGAGCTCAAAATAGGCTTTCACGTTTTGACGGAAGAATTGATTTCGTTAATGATAATTTTTCTGTTACAGAAAAATTATCCCCTTACAAAGGCAAAATTGCTGCGATATTATATGATTTCGGAATTTCTTCATATCATTTCGATGCTTCCGGGCGCGGTTTTTCCATTAAAGACAAGAATCTCGATATGAGGCTTGATCCTTCATGCAAAAGAAGTGCCTGTGATATCGTCAATTATGCTGCCGAATCTGAACTTGCCGACATATTTTTTTATTACGGTGAAGAAAGGCATTCCAGACGAATAGCCAGATATATTGCTGAAGCCAGAAAAAAATCGCGAATTGAAACTGCAGAAGAACTTTCGTCGATTGTGATGAGAGCATTGAAGCCGAAGGGTTACAGTCAGATTCATCCTGCCACCAGAATTTTTCAGGCGCTGAGAATAGCTGTTAATTCCGAGCTTGATCATATTGAAAAAGCACTGAACAGCTCATGGGAATATCTCCGGCCGGGAGGCATAATTCTTGCTATGTCTTTTCATTCGCTTGAAGACCGCATTGCGAAAAATATTTTCAGAAAACTTAGTTCAGAAGGACTTGTTGAAATTATTACCAAAAAACCAATCATACCTCAGGATGATGAAATAAAAGACAATCCGCGTTCGAGAAGTGCGAAGATAAGGGTTTGCAAAAAAATATGAAAAGCGAAAGCCGTATAATTCTACGATATATTTTTATCTGTGTCTGCGCTTTTCTTTTTCTTCTGTTTTATCTGTGGCAGAGCATTGAATCTACAAGAATAAGGCTTGAATGCAGAAATCTGATAAAAATTCAGAAAACACTTGTTGATGAGAATGATGTTTATAAATTTGAAATTGAAAAAATAAAAAATTCCGGAATGTCGGGCGCCTATGCCGCAGAAAGAGGCTTTCACAAAGCTCTTCCTTCTGAAATCGGAGTTATTGTTTTAAGCGGGAAATAATATGACTGTTGAAGATTTGCTTAAAAGATTTGAAGGAAAACTTGTTTATGTATCCGGTGAGAAGGATACTGTTATTGATTCTGTCGAATATGATTCTAGAAAAGTCTCACATAAATCACTTTTTGTAGCAGTCAAGGGTCTTGTTTCAGACGGACACGATTACCTCAGTTCACTTGATGAAAAAGGCGTTTCATGTGTTATTGTGTCTTCAGAAAGAGTTGCCGAATTTTCAAAGTTAAAATGCTGTGTCATATCAGCGGATGATACCCGTGCGGCGCTTTCATATGTTTCAGCTTATTTCTTCGGGGAGGTGTCATTATCCATTCCCGTTATAGGAATAACCGGCACAAACGGAAAAACTTCAACGACATACATGCTTGAAGCACTGTTTTCCAATGCGGGATATAATCCCGGGGTAATCGGCACAGTTGCATACCGCTGGAACGGAAATGAAATTGCGGCTCCTAATACGACGCCTGAGTCGCGTGATCTTCATAAGCTTTTTCACGACATGAAAAAAGACGGAGTGGACTGCGTCATCATGGAAGTATCTTCACATGGACTTGCTCTCGGCCGGGTAAATGACATAGCTTTTCAGGGAGCTGTTTTTACGAATTTGACCAGAGACCATCTCGATTACCATAAAACTTTTGAAGAATATTTTGAAGCTAAAAAAATTTTGTTCCGTCTTCTCGATAAATCACCAAGACAGAATAAGTTCGCATGTATCAATCATGACGACGAATACGGAATGAAAATACTTAAATCACGTAATGATTATTCTTATCCGTTTTATTCATTCGGTCTGTCCGCTGATGCCGATTTCTTTCCTGTTGATAATTCACTGGTTACTTCAATTTCATCAGTTAAGTATTCAGTGAAACACAAAGAATCCGTTTATAATGTTAATCTTCCTATGGGCGGTAAATTTTCTTTTTACAATTCACTCGCGGCTTTCAGTGCCGCATGCGCTTTCGGAATGAACGGTGAAACTGCAGCAGAGGGTTTTGCATTAATTAAAAATGTTCCGGGCAGATTTGAAAGAGTTGATGCAGATTGTGAATTTTCAGTAATAGTGGATTATGCACACACAAATGATGCGATGGAAAAACTGCTTTCATCAGCTAAAGAGTTAAATCCGTCAAAACTTATTACAGTGTTCGGTTGCGGCGGTGACCGTGATAAGACTAAACGTCCGCTCATGGGTGAAGTTGCCGGAAAATATTCTGATACAGCCATTGTAACAAGCGATAATCCGAGAACCGAAAATCCGGAGATGATTATATCGGATATTCTTGCCGGCATGGAAGATTATAAAGATAAGACTGTTGTTGAAATAGACAGGGAAAAAGCAATACGCTATGCGATTTCAATTGCTGAAAAAGATTCTGTCGTAGTGATCGCCGGGAAAGGGCATGAGGATTACCAGATAATAGGAACAGAGAAGCATCATTTTGACGACAGGGAAATTGCCAGAAAATATATGAACTATCCACGTCACTTTCGGGGGCAGTAAGTTGAAAGAAAAAGTTATCTTTACTGCAGGTGAAATTGTTTCTGCCGTCGGAGGCAAATTAATAAAAGGAAATTCGGATATGGCGGTCTCGTCAGTCACAACGGATTCCCGTATGTCTGAAAAGGAAGATCTTTTTGTTCCTCTAAAAGGTGAAAAATTCGACGGTCATGATTTTATCGGCAATATTCTTTCTGAAAACAGATTGAAAGGTTTTCTTTATTCTTCTTCTAATTCAATTCCGGAAATTCCGGATGATTGTTTTGCGATTGAAGTTAAAGATACTCTTTATGCTCTGGGACGCCTGGCTTCTTTCCATAGAAAGCGCGTACACTCTGAGGTGATAGGAATAACCGGGACGAACGGAAAAACGACAACGAAAGAGCTGATTGCCCAGATTTTTTCTCTAAAATACAAGACATTAAAAAGCGAGAAAAACTATAATAATGAAGTCGGAGTTCCCTTTACGCTTTTCAGGCTTTCTCAAGATGACAAATATGCTGTAATAGAAATTGGAATGAATCATATAGGTGAAATTTCGCGTCTTTCTTCGTATGCACAGCCGGATTCGGCACTTATTACTAATGCCGGAGAGGGTCACCTTGAGTTTCTTGGCACAGTCGAAAACGTAGCGAAAGCAAAGTCTGAAATAATGGAACCCATGAAAAAAGGTTCGTTTATTTTTCTGAATAAGGATTCCGAAGCTTTTAATGTTATGGAAAGCAGAGCTCAGAAATCAGGTTTGAAATTGATTTCATTCGGTCTTAAAAACGCTGATATTTCTCCCGATAATTTTAAGCTTTCCGCCGATAGAATCGATTATACTCTTATGGGTAAAAAATATT
>DAOMHE010000175.1:0-4753 GCA_035430785.1 Spirochaetota bacterium
GACGGAAAGAATGGAAATGCTTCATATTCCTCGAGGTTTGAATTAACTCAATCTCCATCGATAACCCTCGGCATTCTTAAGCGTTTCAAGAAAATATCTTTTTCTGCAGAAAGTGTTTTTTATATTCCTGCAAAATATGATGATAAAGGTTTTTCTGTTAATGATGAGGGTACCTCAATTGTTATTACAGACAAAAAATGCAAAAACACATTCCGAATTGATCAAAGACTTGGTTGTGAATATATGATATCCCGATCTACGGCTGTATCGAGTGGAATAGGATATATTCAGATGCGTCAAAACAATGATTTTTCAAAATTAACAGAGTCAGGAGAAGATCGTGTTGATGTCAGGATTTTCCTTTTTTCTTTAGGCATTGATAAAAAAATATCTCCTGACACTAAAATCATAGTCGCGAGTTCAAATCATTTGATTTTAAATAAGTTTGAAACGAAGGCATCCGGATTATCTATTAAAATAAATTCGTATGAATTTGTTCCTAACATTATGTTCGCCTTAGTCCAGAAATTTTAATGATTATCTCACTATTAACGATTTCATTTGTTCATCTTGTTGCCGTTATGAGTCCCGGGCCTGATCTCGCTCTCACAGTAAGAAACAGCGTATTTTACGGCAGAAGAAGCGGGTTATTTACTACATTCGGCATTGTCTGCGGAAACGTATTTTTAGTTGCTGGAGCTGTATTCGGAATTTCAGCGATAGTAAACAGCATTCCGTCCTTACGAAGCGCTATCATGCTAATCGGCGGAATATACCTTATTTACATGGGATTTTCTTCCATCAGAATAATGTCGAAAAATTCGCATGATTCATTTTCTGTTAAGTCGGAAGGAAAATCTTTTTTTTCGGGATTCATTACTAATGTCACAAATGTAAAAGCAGGTCTCTATTACATATCAATATTTTCTAAATTCATAACAGATGAAATTAGCTTAACAATAAAAATAATTTATTCCGCAACGGTCTTGTTTGTTACTTTGCTGTGGTTTTCTCTGGCAGCATTTATTTTTGCATCTGCTTCTGTTAGAAGCAGATATATGACAAAACGCTGTTTGCTTGAATTGCTTATGGGAATTGTCCTGATAATTCTAGGTGTTTTTATTATTATCGATGCGGTGCAGTTTTTCTTTTTTTAGATGATTTCAAGTCCATGTATTTTGTAAATTCTTCTTCTGTTTTAAAAATACTTTTGTAATATTCTCCTTCTCCTTCGTATTCGCATGACTGGTTTTTCTCGGGATAATTTCTGCAGATGTCAGGTCTTGATGAATAGATTCCGCACATAGTGCCTTTAAGTTTTGAGCATTTTGTAGGGAATTTAAGGAACCATGATCCGGAGTGGTCGATAAATACTTCAACACCCTCATGTAAAAGATACCAACGGATATGATCTTTTGATGCTTTTGAAGTCGGTTTGTCGATTTCAAGCGCTATATGGTGACAGCAAACGGCTTTACATTCCGCGCAGATGCCATTATCTTTTTTTGATTTGAAAATATTGTGTAAAAACTTCATTTTAAGAAACTCCGGCATTCATTTTTTTTATTGACTCATATTAAGCTCTAAATAGCCTGTTAACACCATAATTAAAAGGAGTATTCCAATGGCATACAAAATTACTGACAAATGTACATCTTGCGGTGCTTGTTCATCAGAGTGTCCGGTTGAAGCTATATCTGAAGGATCTAGTTCTTATCAGATTGATGCATCTGCATGCACCGGCTGCGGACTTTGTGCAAGTGTTTGTCCGATGGACGCGATCGTAGAAGCATAATTTTAAAGGCGGCTTTAAGGCCGCCTTTTTTTTTAATGTTTAAATGCTCTTTGTCCTGTGTATACCATTGTTACTTTCGGATCCGCGCTGTTGCAAGCTTCAATTGATTCAAAATCCCTTACAGAACCGCCTGGCTGAATTATTGCCGAGATTCCTTCTTTTATCGCGACATCTACTCCGTCTCTGAATGGAAAAAATGCATCCGAAACCATCGTCGACCCGATAAGACCGCCTTTTGCTGCTTTCGTCTCATTCATTATTTCTTTAATCTTATCTGCAGATTCTTTTCCTTCGGATACTGCAAGTTCAAGATTTTTAAAAGGAAGTTTGTATTTTTCAAAACATAATTTGTCAGAGTATTTCTGATAAGCCTTAAAGATAGCAATTTCGGCAACTCCGACTCTGTCTTGTTCGCCTGTTCCGATTCCTACAGTTGTTTCGTTTTTAACATATAATACTGAGTTTGATGTAACTCCCTGTTCAACATTCCATCCGAAGATCATGTCATTGTATTCATTTTCAGCCGGTTTACGTTCAATGGAATATTTCGTTCCCTTGTATTCTGTTTCGGCAATTTTTAAATCGTTTTTTGAGTTGATTATGTTTACCGGAGACTGCTGAACTATGATGCCGCCGTCAATCAATGATTTGAAATCTACAAACCTCATGGACTTGTATTTCGAAAGGTTATCCATGGCGGATATCTTTATTATTCTGAGGTTTTTTTTCTTCGAAAGAATTTCCATCGCTCCGTTTTCAAACTCAGGAGCAACAACTACTTCAAAATATTCTGATGCAATAAATTCGGCGCATTCCTTCGTAAGTGCTTTGTTGAGGGCAACGCATCCGCCGAAAGCCGCAATTCTGTCCGCATAATAGCTTTTTTGAAGTGCATTAAGAATATTATCCGAAGAAGAAACTCCGCAGGGATTATTATGCTTCACAATTACAGATGTTGGGCGGTCAAAATATTTCAATATGTTGAGAGAGTTGTCGATATCTGTAAAATTGGTTTTCCCCGGATGCTTGCCTGCCTGAAGCATTGCATCTTCGTCTATTGCTGAAACAAGCGAGTTTCCCGGCGTTATGAATTCGCATTTACCAAGAACAAGGTTTCCGTTAACGAGTTCATAAAGAGCTGCTTCCTGACCGGGATTTTCTCCATAGCGAAGACCTTTTTCTATTAGTGTTCCTTCATCCTGTATTTTCCATGAGCGCTTTTTGTATTTAAGTGTCTGGTTTCCGAATGTAATGGACATTTCGTCAGGGAAATGATCATCCATTACTGTCATATAGCTGTTTCTTATGTCTTTCATTGTTTGCTCCAATGCATGTTATACAATTGAAATTTACTGCGGAAATTAGTCAATAAATTGATTTCAAGACAGATTTTTTTTAAAGGGAAGCTGCTATTTCAATTAAAATCTGAGCCATGGTTTCTTTGATGTCCGGATCGTCAGGAAGCGCTTCCTGTGCTCTTCTGCATGAGAGAAATGCCATGGCAGGATTTCCGAACATGACATAAAGATCAATCAGGCCAAGATAAGTTTCAGAAGAATAAGGGTCAGCCGAAATAGATTTTTCATAATATTCGACAGATTCAGAAAATTTCCCGTTTTCGGCGAGAATTGTGCCCATATTAGCGAGAGTAATTGCGTCATCTCCGTACAGTTCAACAGCTTTTTTTATTACTACCAGAGCTTTTTCGGGTTCACCGTTTTCACATAGAGCTATTGCAAGACCATTCAGGGAATCTTCCGAATGACCGTCCATATTGATGTTGATAAGAAACAAGTCTCTCGCGTCATCTATATCACCGGCTTCGAGACTGTCATAAGCTGCATTCAGAATTTCTGATGAATCAATATCGGAAACGTCATCATCCAAGATACGTTTTAGTCTCTCTGTGTACGTTCCGTTTTTTTCTGTCTTCTTGATCATCTTCATATTTTTAAGATATAGTCCGGATATATTCTTGTCAATGATATTTGAAATCAATTGTGTGAAAAATGCTTGAAGGATATTCCTTCTGATTTAATATTTGAAGGATCGGGGTGCTGATATTTTGAAAAGCGAACTAAAAATTATAGCTTCAGATTTTGTTTATATTATCAGAAAAATTCTTCCTTTCTTTCTGATAATATGTTATTTGGTTCCTGTCATTGCCGTTTTTTTTTCGGCTTTTCGTTCAGATGATGATTTTTGGCTGACCGGCAATGTTTTCCGTGTTATTTCAGAGAGAGATTATTCGCATTTTTTTGAAGGCATCAGATATTTTAATTCTTATACTTATGGATTATTATTTTCTCTTTCTGTTTCGTTTATGTCTTTTTTTCTCGCTCTGAAAATGCGCCGTCATTCCATGAGCAGCAGCAGGATATGGATGTTTGTATTTATTCTTTCATTGTTGCCGGCTTTTTTTTATTGGCCGATTATTTCTGCCGTCAAATTTTCGTTTTCACTGTTTTTTTTCATAAATATTGCCAGATATCTTTTTGTTTCGGTTCTGTTTTTAGATAAATCACATTTGCCGCGCGATATTATTTATGTTATTATTTTATCTTTTTCTTTTTTAGAATTTTCATTGCTTAAAACTCATACGAGCAGTTATTTTTACAGTAATAATATCCCTGCTGATTTTATTATGATGCCGCAGAAGATGTATTATTCCGCCGCTTTATTTCCTTTGGCTGTGATTTTTTCAGCAATAATACTATGGGCTTCATTGAGAAAGCCGATTCTGTTTCTCTTAAAACATTATGGCTTCATTATGAATGTGGAAGAATAGATTCTAGCCTTCAGCGGCTTTGGTGACCGGCGCGACTTGAATAGTTTATTGTAAAAGTGCATATTATTTTTTTCAATTTTAATTAATAATTGACCTTAAAAATATCGCTGGTTAAAATTTGAGGGACAGGAGAATGCTGATGAAAATCACTTTTAATGCTCTGAAGAACC
>DAOMHE010000176.1:0-4694 GCA_035430785.1 Spirochaetota bacterium
ACTTCATGAGGAATCATCAGAAATCGTCTCTGATAACTCCGAGATATCACCAGACACCGAAGAAGAATCATCTATATCAGGCTCTCTAAAAGAGGCTATTACAAGCATTCCTGATAATCTCTCAGGTGTCTTCGATTCTCTATCAGATCCGCTTGGACTCGGCAGTCTTGAAACAGCATCTGATGAAAAAAGCGCAGCTGAAGAACTTGAAACTGATGAAGGAATTTTCGCTTCAATGAGAAAAAATTTCTCTAAAGGAAATATGCAGGCCTATGCCTATCTTCTGTTCGTTTTAATATATTTTCCATGCGTAGCAGCTTTCGGAGCTATAAAAAGGGAAACCAGTCTCAAATTTGCTTTCGGAGTTGCTGCTTATCTTACAACTCTGGCATGGATTATCTCAACTCTTTTCTATCAGATTACCACCGGACACAGCTTTTTCTGGATTTTCTTCGCTGCGGGTCTGTCAGCCGTCATGATTCTCAGTTTCAAATTCGCTCTTCCGAAATTCAGAGAGATTGAGGAGGACAAGTAATGAATACTGAATTTATTATCATGTCTGTGATCTTTGTTGCAGCAATCTCTTTCAGCCTGTTTAAAATCTTCGGCAGGAAAAAAGAAAACAATACATGCGAGTGCTCTCACTGCACCTGCGGAAAAAATACATGCAATGAAAATAAATTAAAGGAGAATCAATAATGAAAAAAATTATTTTATCAGCAGCTGCCTTACTTGTAAGCATAACGGCTGCAGCTGAGGAACAAAAACCGGTTGAAGTTTCATTTTCTGCAGAGGGAACTTTCTACGGAACAGCTTATAAATCTGTTGTAAAAGATGAAAACGGATCTTATTCCGCGATACAATTTGCACCTTCCCTTTCACTAAAAAAGGGCATCGTTGAAGGAGTTCTGTCTCTGGAATATAACGGTCTTTACGGTGTAAATCCATCAGAAAATACCGACACCTCTGAAGATGTTGGTCTTGGCGGAGGCAAAATCCGTCTTGAAGTTGCTGAGGCATATTTCAAGACATCTATACTTTCACTTCCAGGTCTATCGATAAAAGCCGGAATCGCGGAACTCGACTATGCGATGATCTTCGGAGACAATGCTCCCCTCGCCGGTTTTTCATACGAAACCGAAAAAGCAGGATTCAATGCTTACTACGTAAAAACCTATGAAGGAGAATATTCTAAAAACAGTGATGACTCTAATATTTTTTGGTTCGACGCTTTTGTAAATTTCGGTGAATCAAAAATTGCTCCCGGTTTTTTTATGACAAGAACTAAAGAAAATTCAGACGGGCAATTCCGCGACAGCACGGGATATATCGGAGCTCTTAATGCAAATCTGGTTTTTGGTTCTGCAGGAATCGATTTAACAGGGGCTTTCGCGTCTGGAAAAGACAAAGTAGATGATGTTAAATACAGAGGGTATGCATTTGATGCAGCACCTTACATTTCACCTGCAGAGGGCATTAAAATCGGCGCATTTTTCACGGCGGTTTCAGGAGACGACTCGGATACTTCAGACAAAAATGAATCTTTTCTATTTTCAACAATTGACGGAACAGGAGCCGGAATTAACAATTTCAGACTATACATCATCGAAGACGGGGGATCTTTCAGTTCAATAACCGATGTAACTAATGCCGGAAAATACGGAATTGATACTGACGGAGACGGCGAAACGGATTTTTCACCCGGCTATTACGCTGCAGGATTATCTTTCGAGGGAGGATTCGGTGATTTTTCCGCAAAACTTCAGGGGGCTTATGTATCTGCAATGAAAACTCCTTCCGGCTGGAGCAAAAAAATGGGGATTGAAATTGACGCAAATCTGAGTTACGCACTGAGCCCTGAAGCTTCAATTTTTACTGAAGGAGCTTTTCTTTCAAGCGGCAAATTTTATGAATTCGGCGGAATGCAGGAAAAACAGAATTCATACTACGGAATTCTCGGAATGACTTATTCTCTATAAATCATTTTTAATAAAAAGGAATTCTCTATCAATTCATGCCGCCGGTATTACCGGCGGCATTTTATTAATCAGAAAAATACTCTTGCCGAAAACCATATTCTATACAATACAAGCATTATGAATCTTTTTACAGGAGACAGACAGATGCCCTCTAAGGAATATCGTAGTCTAATAGATGACTTTTTCACGTTAATGATAAATCACGAGGATATAGCTTCCATCCGTATTGACGAAACAAAATGGACATTAAAAGAGATGATCGGTCATCTCATCGATTCTGCATCAAATAATCATCAGCGATTCATCCGGCTTCAAACCGAGAAAGAAATCATATTTCCATACTATGATCCGGAAGAATGGAAGAATATTTCAAAAGTAAATATTTTCGATTGTTCACAACTAATTTCTTTCTGGAAGAATTATAATGACTTCTTAATCCACATCATCACAAATATAAACCCGTCAAATCTTACGAATATATGGAAAACATCCGAGGGCAACAAGTCACTGGGTTTTCTAGTTAGTGATTATTTTTCACACATGAAAATTCATTATAATATGTTTGAAGAAAGAGCTGCCGAAATTATTTCAAATAAAGTCAAAAAGAATTGATAAAAACACCCCTTTTACAGGAAAGTCCATTAATTTCATAATTAAAGGCATAAAAGCTTTTTAGAAGGGGGAAATTATGAAAAAGATACTAAAAATATTCTTTATCTTACTCGGAGTTCTGGTAATTACCGGAGGAGCTCTCTTTTTGTATGTCGGAAATTATTTAAAAAAATCCGGCGCCGTTACAACAGGAGAAAAGATTCAGGATTACGGAAAAGAAAAAGAAGCTCTGCTCGTCATTGATCTTCAGAATGACATCACACTTCCGGACGGAAAAATAGCCACAAATACGGTTCAGTCTGATGAAGCAATCGAAAACATCAACAGAATAATCAGCACAAGAAGAGCCGAAACTGTTTATATTCTGCACGAATTTAAAGAGACTAATCCGATAATCAAATTTATCACCAAAGGTGCATTACGTCACGGAGATGACGGGTCTTTAATGGACAAACGCATTAAAGTAGAAGGAAATAACTTTTTCATAAAGCATATTTCTGATTCATTTTCAAACAAGGATCTTAATGATTTTCTTGTAAAAAATAAAATCAACCATCTCTATATTGCCGGTGCTGATGCAGAATACTGCGTCGACAAAACCATAAAAGGCGCACTCAACAGAAAATACAAAATCTCTGTAATCAAAGATGCTATTGTTACAAAGACCGACGAAGGTCGAAACAACAAGATTCAGGATTTTTCATGTCTTGGTGTTGAAATACTTTCAACAGAAGAAGCTTTAAAAAAACTCATTAAAGAACAATAAAAGTCCTTATGAGCATTTCAATCAGTAAAATAAAGAACGCTGATCTTGATGATATCAGAAATCTCCAGCCGGAAGGCTGGTCTGATATTATTCCAGCTTTTAAATTTTACTGCGCATCCGGTTTCTGTTATCCTTTCAAACTTATCGCAGATAATAAAACAATCGGATGCGGATGCGCAATTATTCTCGAAAGAACAGCCTGGCTTGCCCATATAATAGTCAGTCCTGAATATAGAAGAAACGGTTTGGGATCAATAATTGTATCTCATTTGATGTATTTTCTTACAGATAAAAATATTCAAACAGTTTCTTTGATTGCAACAGATGACGGACTGCCTGTTTACCAAAAATTCGGTTTTGAAAAAACCGAAAATTATCTGATATTAGCAAAAGATACAGAAGCGTTAAAAGAAATTCCTGACTGCGAAGTTCTTCCGTTTATTGAAAAGTATCGTAAAGAGATATATTCACTCGATCATAGAGCAAGCGGAGAAAACAGAATAAAAGTACTTCAGAATATGCTTTCTGAAAGTTTTGTCTGCATTAAAGAAGGAGTTCTCTCAGGCTACTTTATTCCGTCTCTCGGAGAAGGATTGATTACAGCGGTTGACGCCGAATCCGGAATATCTCTTCTGAAACATAAAAATCCTCTCATATTATCCATTCCGGAAGCGAATTCTGCGGCAATAAATTATGCATTATCTCACGGTTTTACTGAACAAAAAAGTTTATGCAGAATGACTTTCGGAAATAAACTGAACCGGAAACCGGAGTACATTTATTCCCGCATATCAGGTTATCTAGGATAGACATCTGACTTCTTAAAGTAATTGACATAAGGCCGAAAATCTATTAAATTACCTTGTTCATGTTGTTTTCAGGGAGGGAACCATGAAGATAGAAAGTGTGCATCTGCAGAATGATGCCGCGGTTAGGGCAAACCGCAGTACGTCTCGTCAGATTAGAATTGAACAGCCTCAAAGAGCCGAACAGCCGATGATGTCGTCCGGAAGGAGCATAATGGACGCTTTCATGATCATCCAAAAGGCTCAGGCAATAGTAAGCCAGGCTCTTTCCGTATCATCAAGACTGATGAATATGGCGTCTGAAACTATAATAACCGGCGATACCAGCCGTCAGGAAATCAACACAGAAATTTCCGATATCGGCAATCAACTTGGTCAGTTCGGTCCTAAAATTACCATTCCGCCTTTCAATCCGCAGACTCAGGATAATCTGGCTCTTGCAAAAGAAGATATTTCAACTATGAGGGAAATGCTTCAGTCAAAACTTGATTTCGATAAAATGTCTGAAATTAACAATAATTTGTCTGAAAC
>DAOMHE010000177.1:0-4665 GCA_035430785.1 Spirochaetota bacterium
TATGTGAAATATACGGCTAAGAATGTTTCTAATATAGTCGACCGCAAAATGTATAATATGTCCGCCGGCGGCGGTTTGGGTTATTTATTATATCAAAACGATTTGTCACAATCTGCTAGTTTTCAAATGATACCGCGGATTACAACAGGTTTTGTTTATACTTCGCTTGAAACAAAAGTTTTAAGCAGGAAAAGAGTAACAAATTCGATTGATCCTTATTTATCATTATCATATTCTTTCAGATTTCTTTTTGCGGAAAGATTTATAGTGGAACTTGTTCCGGAGTATAAAAACTACTTTTATAAAACAGAAATGCTGAAAGACGTAAGAGCTTCTCTTCGTCTTGGTTATGCTTTTTAATCTAAAATTATTTGTTTTGAAATTATATTAACGGCAGGTTTCCCTGCCGTTTTTTATATGCTATTTAATCATTTCGGAAAGCTTGGCTTTTGCTGAAGCAATAGCTTCGTCGGCTTTTGAAAAATCTTTTCCGCCTGCCTGAGCCATGTCTTTTCTTCCGCCGCCGCCTCCGCCGAGAATAGGAGCAACTGCCTTTATCAATGCTCCGCTGTCAGCGCCTTTTGCAACCGCAGCTTGAGTTGCAGCCGCTACAATAATGACCTTTCCTTCAAAAGAAGAAATCAGAATAAGCGCGCAGTCCGAAGATCTTTCGCGAATGAGGTCTGCAAGAGTTTTAAGATCATCGCCTGAAAGGTTTTCAATCTTTGAAGTGATAACGTCAGTTCCTTTGATTTTTTCTGCCGAAGAAAGAAGATTTTGTGCGGTATCCGCCAGTTTACCTTTGCTGAATCCGGCAAGTTCAGCCTCAAGATCCTTGTTCTTCTGCTGAAGATCTTTGATTCTCTGTGAAAGATCCTTTTCCGCGCAATTTACAATCGAAAGAGCACCTGATAATGATTCGTTAATCTGTGCGAATCTGTCGAGAACACCTTTAAGTGTAAGACCCTCGATTCGGCGTATTCCGGCTCCGGGGCTTGATTCCTTAAGAATTTTGAAGACACCGATTTTGCCAGTGTTGTCTACATGAGTTCCGCCGCAAAGCTCGGTGCTGAAAGAACCGGCTTTTACAACGCGGACATTGTCTTCGTATTTTTCGCCGAATTCAGCCATCGCACCTGTTTTGAGCGCATCTGCAAGATTCATCATCTGCGTAGTTACAGGAAGATTTTCCCAGATTTTAGTGTTAACGATATTTTCAACGCGTGAAATTTCTTCAGCAGTCATTGCTTCAAAATGCGAAAAGTCAAAGCGCATTCTTTCGCTTTCGACCATTGACCCCGCCTGCTTGACATGCGTTCCGAGAACTTCGCGCAATGCAGCCTGAAGAAGATGTGTTACGGTGTGATTTGCCCGAGTAAGATTTCTTCTGACAGAATCGATTTCCGCAGTGACTTTGTCGCCTTTTTTAAAACATCCTGATTCAACTGTTCCGTAATGAACAAATGTCTTATTTACTTTTTTTACTTCTAATACTTTAAATACGGCGTTTGAAGTTTTGATGAAACCCATATCGCACGATTGTCCGCCGCTTTCTGCGTAAAACGGAGTTTCTGCGAGAACTATGTAAGCTTCATCGCCTGATGAAACGGAATCAATGATACTTTTGCCGTCAGAAATTGAAACTATTTTGCTTTCTGAAGAATCTTCGTCATAGCCTTTGAAAACAGTTGCACCGCAGGTTTTTGAAAGCTCATTCATCGCGTTGTCGAACGAAGCGTCGGAAGCTTTCCAGCTCTGTTTTCCGCGTTCGCGCTGTTTGTTCATTTCGTCTTCGAATTCCTTCATGTTGACGGAGATGCCTTTTTCGAGAGCGATCTCGCTTGTCATCTCAACAGGGAAACCGAATGTATCGTATAAAAGGAACGCATCTTTTCCGCTGATAACTTTGCCGTTTTTGAGAGCTGATTCAATTATTTCATCAAGCTTGGTCATTCCGTTTTCAAGCGTATCAAGGAAGCGCTTTTCTTCGCCTTCGAGAACGTTCTGTACGTTTTTCTTTGCTTCTGTGATTTCCGGATAGAATTCGCCGAGAAGAGCCGAAATAGGATCAACCATCTTATAGATGAATGGTTTTGTAATTCCGAGTTGTCTTCCGAATCTGAGCGCGCGTCTTAAAATTCTTCTGAGAACGTAACCGCGTCCTTCGTTTGAAGGATACGCGCCGTCGCTCATCGCGAATGTCAGCGCGCGCGAATGTTCGACGATAACATTGATCGGAACGATGTTATCTCCTTCGTATTTGACATTGAGCTCTTTGCATACGAACTCAATTAGTGTCTGAAACTCATCGGTTTCGTATATCGAAGTTTTATTCTGAACTATAGTAGCAAGACGCTCAAGCCCCATTCCTGTGTCGATTCCTGTCTGCGGAAGAGGATGAAGTTTGCCTGAAGTATCCTGGTTGAACTGGTTGAAAACGAGATTCCAGTATTCCATGTAACGCTCGCAGTCGCATCCCGGTTTGCAGTCAGGTGAACCGCATCCGAGTTCAGGGCCCTTGTCTATGTAAAGTTCCGAGCATGGGCCGCATGCGCCGGAGTCTCCGGCAGGTCCCCAGAAATTGTCTTTTTTGCCGAGACGTACTATGCGCTCAGCCGGAAGACCTACCTTTTTATTCCATATTTCAAAGGCTTCGTCATCATCCTGATAAATCGACGCCCAGATTTTATTTGAATCAAGTTTAAGTACCTGAGTTGAATATTCCCACGCAAAAGCGATAGCTTCTTCTTTGAAATAGTCGCCGAAAGAAAAATTTCCGAGCATTTCAAAGAAAGTGCAGTGACGCTTGGTGCGGCCTACATTTTCGAGATCGCTTGTGCGGAGGCATTTCTGTACGGTTGTTGCGCGTGTATAATCGAGCTTAACCGTGCCGGCAAACATCGCTTTGAACTGAACCATTCCGGCTGTGGTAAAGAGCAGGGTAGGATCGTCTTTCGGCAATAGCGAACTGGAGTGAACGTGCTTGTGCTGTTTTGACACAAAGTAATCGATGAATGATTTTCTAAGATCTCTGACTTTCATTATATTCCTCTTTCAAATAATTCTCAAAATTTTTAAGCGTTCTGTAAACCGCGTCCGGCTGAAAACCTCTTGAAAAAAGAAATCTTCCGCATTTGGCGCGGTCAAATGATTTGTACTTTTTCTTGAGAAGATTAAGCATTGCTTCTTCACAAGTCTCAGTGCCGAAAATTTCTTTTACAGCGTTTTTTGCTGCCGCCGAATCGATGCCTCTCTGGCGCAGTTTACTTTCGGCAAAGACAGATCCATACGAGCGTTTTTTTAAATTTTCCGCAAGTCTGAACGCAAAATCATAGTCATTAATGTATTTGCGTTCTTCAAGCTTTTTCATGACTGATTGGGCTGTTTTTTTCGAAAAACCTTTTTTTATCAGATTTCGCCTGACTTCTTCGGCTGAATGAATGTTTCTGAGATATCTTAAAGCGGCAAGATATGCAGAATAGTTATCCGATTCTGTTTTTAATTCGGCAAAGAAATCCTCGTCAATTTCACTGTCTGCTTTCAGTGAAATGAAACGGCTTTCAACCGGAAGAATGAGTTTTTCATTGTCTATTAAAACCCTGACAGACTCTTCAGAAAATTTAACGGAAGTTATTTTCATCTTTTTATTCGTCAGCAGGCGTACTTACGGGTCAAGAAAAAATAGGCATAAAAAAAGCCGGTCGAAACCGGCTTTTTGAACTGCATAGCAGTAATTATCTTTTTGAGAACTGAAAGCTTTTTCTCGCTTTTTTGTGCCCGTATTTTTTTCTTTCAACTTTTCTAGCATCACGAGTAAGGAAACCGCTTTCTCTAAGAGTCTTTTTCATTCTTTCGTCGAAAAGAACGAGGCATCTTGAGATACCGAGTCTCATAGCACCAGCCTGACCGCTCCATCCGCCGCCTGTAACATAAGCGTCGATGTCGAAGCCCGCAAGTTTATCAACAGCTCCAAGAGGCTGTTTGATAACGAGTTCGAGAGTCTGTCTTCTGAAATACTCGTTAAGAGGTTTTTTGTTTACCATGATGTTGCCCGAGCCGGGTTTCAAGTAAACTTTCGCGATTGAAGATTTTCTTCTTCCTGTTGCGTATAATTTAGCTGCCGCCATTTATATTACTCCATTACTTAAATATCAAGTTTTTCGGGCTTCTGAGCCGCGTGAGGATGATCTTTTCCGGCATAAACCTTAAGATTGTTTGCAATCTGTTTGCCTAGAGGACCTTTAGGAAGCATTCCTTTAACAGCGTGCTCGATGATAAATTCAGGCTTTTCAGCTCTGTATTTCTTAACGCTTCTGAATCTGTCGCCGCCAGGATAACCTGAATGAGAGAAATATTCTTTCTGATCTTCTTTTTTACCTGTTAGAGCCACTTTTTCGGCATTAATAACAACAACGAAATCACCCATATCCATGCTGGGTGTGAATTCAGGCTTGTTTTTGCCTTTGAGGATAGTCGCGATCTGGGTTGCAAGTCTGCCCAGAACTTTACCTTCAGCGTCTACAACATACCATTTTTTTGATATTTCAGACGCCTTCATAGAATAACTTTTCTGCATAATAACTCCTGATATCTGCAATAAAGGAAAATTTCAATATTGATTGGGGTCAATAGTGACAAGCTATTTGGGAGTATGTAGTTGTCAAG
>DAOMHE010000178.1:0-4655 GCA_035430785.1 Spirochaetota bacterium
TTGCTGAGGAGCATATATTTTGCCCGTCTTTCAAGTCTTTTTGAGTCAGCAGTTGCCATACATGATTTATCAGGTATTGAAATAATCTGTCAAGATTAATAGAACAGGCTACGGCTTTAACTTAAGAATGATTATCGGAAAAGCGGGTTTTATTCCTTTGGGTGAACTTCAAGAATTTCGGTAAATCCCTCTCGTTTTTCAGGAAGCTCGATTTTCTGAAACATCGACCTGAGAACATTTTCGGGCATGGTCGGATTATGTTTCTTGTATCCGGCAAGACAGAATTCGAGGGGCATATTCATGAAAACTGCGCCTATGGTTTTTTTATATTCTGCTGCAAGCGAAACAAAACGCTGACGTGATTTTTTAGTCGCGAATGTATTGATTACAAGAACTTTTCTCTTATTGTGAAGATAGTGCTCGAGAATTTTTCTTTCTATGTGTTTTACGAGAATGTCGTCTTCTTCGCTGAATTTTGCAGATTCCCATGTTTCGCCGAAACGCGTCATTTCATAAAGAAGTTTGCGGATTTCATTTCTGCTCACGCGGTTCCATGCACCGTTCTTGAAATATTTTTCTGCGAAGGCGTTTTTACCCGAACCGTAAACACCGCATATCAGGAGAATGTCGAAGCTGTTGAATTTTTCAAGTGTAGCATTCATACTTTAATCCTCCGGAAATTTAATTTAAAGATTTATCTGTCATTGTCAAGAAACTCTTTAATTGATGTGAGGAGAAAAAAAAGACGGGATATGGGCATATCCCGTGTGGAAAAGCGTTCCTCCATAAAAAGGAACACAAAGGAGTTTGATTCTACATTTTATATTTCGGATGATTTGCCGAAAGCATTAGAATTTTTTTATAATTAATTAACTTTTTTATAATTTGAGATTCAGCAGTAATATCGTGATTATAAAATGCGGTAAATTAATAATAGAAGATGATAAGTTATTAATTTGAATTAATCCGGCTAAATGCTATAGTCTGAGTAGTGGATGAAGGGGGAAATATGTTCAGAAATCTTTTTTCGGAAGAAGACGGAATTCGTCATTATAAAATTCTTATTAACGGATGCTGGAACTGTACTGTGTCGGGCGGCAAGATCGATGTATATAATCCGTATACCTGGAAGGTGTTTGCGAGCGTTCCGGCATGCAGTGCCGATGACGTGCTCTCAGCAATTACTTCAGCAAAAAATCATTCGGAATTTGCAAAATTCAAGCCCGTTGAACGCCTTGAAATTATTGAAAAAACAGCTCAGATAATGAGTGAAAATTCGGAAGAAATTGCTTCTGTAATAACCATGGAATCCGGAAAACCCCTGTCTGTTTCAAGGGGAGAAGTCAAGGCTACTGTTGAACGTCTGCGCCTTGCTCCGCAGGAAGTGCGGGCTCTTTACGGTGAATATCTTCCAGGAGAATGGATTGAGGATACTGCTAATAAATTTGCCATTGTTTTACGCAAACCTCTTGGAGTAATTGCAACTATATCTTCGTTTAACTATCCTTTGTATATTGCTGCGGCAAAAATAATTCCGGCGCTTCTTGCCGGAAACACGGTTGTTGCAAAACCGGCAAGTGATACTCCCCTTGCTTTGATATATTTTGCGCGGATACTTGAACTTGCAGGTCTTCCAGCCGGAGCTCTCAATATTGTTACCGGAAGCGGAAAGGATGTAGGAGATGTTCTTGTGGCCAGCGAGGATGTTTCTGCGATATCATTTACCGGTTCGACTGCCGTCGGAGAACATATCGCGAAAATTGCAGGCATAAAAAAACTGCATCTTGAGCTTGGCGGAAAGGCTGCCGCTATAGTTCTGAAGGACGCCGATTTGAAAAACGCGGCGGCTCAGATAGTACGCGGGTCTTTCAGAAATTCGGGACAAAGATGTGATGCGGTGAGCCGCGTTATAGCCGTGAAAGAAATAAAAGAAAAGCTTGTTGAAGAAATTCTTGCCGAGGCTGAAAAATATCCGTCAGGAGATCCTCTTTGCGACAAGACTCAGGTCGGACCGCTTATCAATAAAAAAGCGCTGATAAATGTCGAAGAACTTGTTGATGATGCCGTTTCAAACGGCGGAAGAATTGTATGGGGAGGAAAATCCTCCGGGCTTGTCATGGAGCCGACTGTTATAGATAATGTGAATCCTTCAATGAGAATTGCCAAAGAAGAAATTTTCGGACCGGTTATACCGATTATGACGGTAGCGGATTATGAAGAAGCGGTGGCTCTTTCAAACTCTTCTGAGTATGGTCTTGACAGCTGTATTTTCACCGAGAATATCAATCTGGCGCTCAGAATAGCAAAACAGCTTCAGGACGGTTCAGTAACTATAAATTCTGCTCCGGCTCACGGCGTGGGGCATTTTCCTTTTGGCGGAAACAAAAAGTCGGGACTTGGTAGGGAAGGTCTGGGATACAGTATTGATGAGCTGACGAAGCTTCATACGGTGATAATAACAGAAAGATAATTTTTGAATATAATTTCGTGTTCGGGCGATACATAATAATTGACAAAAAACGCACTCGTGTTATCTGAAAGTATGACTCTCAAACGAAAAGATCTTCTCGATATTTCATCGCTTTCTTATGACGAAATTATTTATATTTTTGAAGCGGCAAAGATTTTTAAAAAAGTATTCACGGAGACTAACAAAAAGTTTTCATTTCTTTCCGGACATACTGTCTGCATGCTTTTTATCGAGCCTTCAACCAGAACAAGGCTGAGCTTTGAAATTGCAGCCAAAAGACTTTCCGGAGATGTTATCAGCGTTGCACCTTCGACTTCAAGCCTTGTCAAGGGCGAATCACTGATTGATACGGTAAAGACTTTAGAGGCGATGAAAACAGGTTTCATCGTTATGCGTCATCCGGTTTCTCTTGCCCCGGATTTTCTTTCGCGCAACTGTGAAGCTCATGTTGTTAACGGCGGTGACGGAAATCATGCTCATCCGACTCAGGCGCTTCTTGACGGATTTTCTGTGTATGAAAGGTCTGGTTCCCTTAAAGGACTGAGAGTTGCGATTGTCGGAGATATCAAGCATTCGCGTGTCGCGAGATCCGGAATTGAGCTTTTTACAAAAATGGGTTCGGACGTTGTGCTCTGCGGACCGCCGACTCTTCTTCCTGATGATTTTTCGCAGTACGGAATAGAAATGACTTTTGATTTAGATTCGATTCTTCCGAAACTTGATGTCGTAAATATGCTGAGAATTCAGCTTGAAAGACAGAAAGGTTCGCTCTTCCCTTCGATTAGAGAATATAATAAATATTTTTCACTTACTAAAGACAGACTTAAAAAATGCAGAAAAGATGTAATTGTGATGCATCCGGGACCGATAAACAGGGGCATTGAAATAGATGATTTTGTGGCGGATTGCGAGAATGCAATAATTGAAGAGCAGGTTACCAACGGGATTGCCGTAAGAATGGCTGTCTTTTCACTTCTTTGCGGAAAAACTCTTGAGGACATAAATAAAGAAAAATGAAACTTTGCATTAAAAACGGACGTGTACTTGATCCCGCAAGCGGATTTGATAAAACAGCCTGCGTTAATATTGAAGACGGAATTATCAAATCCGTCGGTGAAGCAGAAGCTGCTGATGAAACTATTGATGCGTCAGGAAAACTTGTTCTTCCGGGATTGATAGATCTCCATGTTCATTTCCGTGAACCGGGTCGCGAAGATCAGGAAACTATTGCGGGCGGATGCCGTATTGCCGCGAAGTCAGGATATACATCCGTAGTTACAATGCCGAATACTAATCCTCCGATAGACAATCAGGCTCTTGTTAAATTTATTAAGCATGAAGCTGAGAAATCCGGTCTTTTGAATATTTTTCCTGCTGCTGCCGTTTCGAAAGGAATGAAGGGAGAGGAAATCAGTGAGATGGGTGAATTGTATACTGCAGGAGCTGTTGCTTTCACTGATGACGGAAAGCCTGTAAGCAGTTCTATTCTTATGCGCAGAGCTCTTGAATATTCGCGTATGTTTGATGTTCCTGTTATGGCTCACGAAGAAGATCATCTTCTTGTTGATTCAGGTGTTATAAACGAAGGAAAAGTTTCTGCCTCGCTTGGTTTGCGCGGAATTCCGAATGCTGCAGAAGAAGTTATGATCGCACGCGATGTTATCATCGCTGAGCTGTCGAAAGGAAGACTTCATGTTCAGCATATATCGTCGGGCGGATCTGTTGAAATAATCAGAAACGCAAAAAAGCGCGGTGTAAATGTTACATGTGAGACTGCGCCGCATTATTTTTCGCTGACTGATGAAGTTGTGAGAGATAAGCTCGCTCTTGCTAAAATGAATCCTCCGCTTAGAACCGAAGATGACCGGATGAAGATCATCGAAGGACTTAAAGACGGAACGATTGACGCAATAGCTACTGATCATGCGCCTCATCTTATGAATGAGAAGCGTCAGGAAATAGAATTTGCACCGAACGGAATCATAGGTCTTGAGACTGCGGTTCCTCTGATGATAACAAAGCTAGTAAAAGAAAAAGGTTTTTCATATAATGAAGTTTTCGCTAAAGTAACTTGCAATCCTGCGAAAATAATCAACATCAAAAAAGGTGAAATAAAAGCCGGTTATGATGCCGACCTTGTAATAATTGACCCTGATAAGAAAGTAATCATAAGCGATGATTTTAT
>DAOMHE010000179.1:0-4569 GCA_035430785.1 Spirochaetota bacterium
CTCGGATTCGGAAGCCAGCTTATAAGCCGCGAAATAATTGATAACCGCAATTATTCCGCGCTGAAAGAAAAATCCGAAAAACTCGTTCGTCTTTTAAACGGAAACCGCTCCTAGTTCAAGGGCGCGGAGATTCATATCAATAATCTTTCCGCCCTTTGATGAGAATTTCTTTTCAATTGCCGATTTTATTTTGTCGGGCTTCAGAACATTCGTAAGTTTTGCAAATGCGCCGATTATGATGACATTTGCCGACTTGGAATTTCCAAGCTTTTCAAGAGCAAGCGAATCAAGCGGAAGCTCGACTACTTTTCTTGAGCCTGCATCGAGATTACCTGAAACAACCGAACTGTTCACAAGAAGAAGTCCGTCATTTTTGAGAAAAGGAAGAAATTTATCGACTGACGGAGAATTAAGTGCAATAAGAGTGTCGGCGCATTTGATGATCGGTGAAGCTATTTCCGAATCAGAAATAATCACATGGCAGTTCGCTGTTCCGCCGCGCATCTCTGCACCATATGAAGGAAAGAACGTCGCATTCCAGCCTTCTTCTACCGCTGATTCCGCAATAAGAAGACCTGCCGATAAAACTCCCTGACCGCCGAATCCTGAAATAATTATTTTTTGAGTCATACTTTTACCGTCATTCCTTAAAAGTTCCGAGCGGAAAATACTCCGCGACTGTTTCAACTATATGTTTATTTGCATCAACCGGATTCATGCCCCAGTTAGTAGAACAGTTAGAAAGAATTTCAACAAACGAATATCCTCCGTTAAGCTGAAGTTCAAATGCCTTCTTTATTGCCTTTTTTGTCTGAACAATTCCCTTAAAATCGGCAACCGAAGTTCTGACTGAATATTTAACTGCCTGCAATGATGCTATCATTTCCGCCATTCTGATAGGATAACCTTCAGTTTCAGGATTTCTGCCCTTAGGAGTAGTCGCAGTAACCTGACCTACCAGAGTTGTCGGAGCCATCTGGCCGCCTGTCATTCCATAGTTTGTGTTATTTACAAATATTACTGTAATCTTTTCGCCCCTGTTCGCGGTATGAATTGTTTCAGCCATACCGATGGATGCAAGATCCCCGTCGCCCTGATAACTTATAACGAGTTTATCCGGATGAACTCTCTTTATACCTGTAGCAACAGCAGCTGCCCTTCCGTGCGCCGCCTCGCTCACGTCAAAATCAAAGTAATCATACGCAAGAACAGCACATCCGACGGGTGCTACAGCAATTGTCTTTTCACGGAGATCAAGCTCATCGATTACTTCGCAAATAAGGCGGTGTATAACCGAATGACCGCAACCCGGACAATAATGAAAAGGAGCCGATGTCATGGACTTTGGTCTGTCAAAAATAATTTCAGCCACGGCTTCCTCCTTTGCATAATGCAATTATTTTATCAGTCATTACATCCTCATCTGTTATAACGCCGCCGGTTGTTCCATAAAAATGAACATCCGCTCTACCGGAAACCGAAAGCTTAACATCTTCAAGCATCTGACCCGAGTTCATTTCGGTAACGAGAAAATTCTTAACATTATTTTCCACAAGAGAGGAAATTACCTTTTCAGGAAAAGGGAAAAGACTGATAGGACGCAAGAGACCCGCTTTAAATCCTTCTGCTCTCGCGCGTAAAACCGCATTTTTTGCAATTCGTGAAGGCGTTCCGAAAGCGACAATAACAGCTTCCGCATCTTCAGTCATAAAAGACTCATGACGCACTTCGCTTTTCTTGAGTTCTTCGTATGTATCAGAAAGCGCTGTATTCAGATTCTGCATCACATTTTCATCAAGAAAAAGTGAACAGACGACATTTTTGCTTCTTCCTCTAGCGCCTGTTAGTGCCCAAGGTTTTTCAATTTTTCCGGGCACATAATTATCAGGAATATCGACGCTTTCCATCATCTGACCGATTATACCGTCGGACAGAATCAGAGCAGGAACACGGTATTTGTCAGAAAGTTCAAACGCAAGAATAGTCAAATCCATCATCTCCTGCGGAGAAGCCGGAGCAAGCACGATCAGTCTGTAATCTCCATGACCGCCTCCCTTCACTGCCTGAAAATAATCTCCCTGGGCCGGCGCGATATTGCCGAGTCCCGGACCGCCGCGCTGGACATTTGCAAGAACGCACGGCAGACGCGATGCGGCGAGATAAGACACACCTTCCATCATAAGAGAGAATCCGGGGCTCGAAGTGGTTGTCATCACCCTGGCGCCGGCAGCCGAAGCACCGTAAACCATGTTTATCGAAGCAAGTTCGCTTTCCGCCTGAACAAAAACTCCGCCTACTTCCGGAAGCCTTTTGGACATATACGCCGGAACTTCATTCTGCGGCGTGATCGGATAACCGAAATAATACCTGCATCCGGCGATAACAGCTCCCTCAGCCATCGCCTCATTTCCTTTTATTAATTTACGCAAATCAGTTCTCCCTGTACAATTTTATTGCAAGATCAGGGCATACAGTTACGCATCTTCTGCATCCTGTACAGCCTTCAGCTTCAGCGTTCACTACAAGCCAGCCCTTGCTGTTGAAATTATTTCCGGGCTTTATCAGCCCTTTGGGACATTCCGAAAGACACAGCAAACAGCCTTTGCACAATTCGGAATCAACTTTAATATAAAACATATACACTTCCGTAATTTTGTTCAACAACTGAAAGACCAAGTAAACTTTTCTTTGGTTGCAACAATATCAGAAATATATCCCCAAAAATGATTAATTTCATCAATTTTTATAAAAGCAGCCGCTCAATAGAAATGGATGATTTGCAAAAATATAAGAAACATTAATTCAGTTTTTCCAAAAAACCTATTATTTCCTAAAGCGCACTTCTTAAGGCGGAAAAAATGTTGACTGAAAAGTCCATAAATCAGTTTGATTACCTTCAAGGAGTTTTCCCATGAAAATCATTGAAGGTAATTTTGAGGCAAAAGCCGTAAAAGTAGGCATTATCGCATCAAGGTTCAACGATTTTATTACTGAAAAACTGATAGGCGGTGCGGTTGATTGCCTTACGCGTAACGGCGCATCTCTTGATGATATAACACTGATTAAAGTTCCCGGAGCTTTTGAAATAGCCGCTGCTGCAAAAGTTGCGGCGGAAAGCGGAAAATTTGACGGAATAATCTGCCTCGGTGCTGTTATCAGAGGTTCAACACCTCACTTCGATTATGTTGCAGCCGAAGCGTCCAAAGGCATTGCACAGGTTTCTTTTTCTTCTAATATTCCTGTAATTTTCGGAGTGCTTACTACCGATAATATAGAGCAGGCGATAGAAAGAGCCGGAACAAAGGCCGGGAACAAGGGATTTGACGCTGGTATGGCCGTTATTGAAATGATCAATCTCTATAAGAAGCTTAAATAATGGGCCACAGAAGAAAATCACGAGAAATAGCCCTTCAGGGGCTTTACATGTATGACACCGTCGGAAAAACATCACAGGATCTTTCAGGTCTTGGGTGGATTGAAGAGGAGGTTCCCGCTGAAATTTCCGATTTCGCTAAGGAATTGATATCCGGGACTATAAAAAACATCGAAGAAGTCGATGCCCTTATAGTCAAATATGCGAAAAACTGGAAATTTGACCGTATCGCGTCTATCGATAAGTCTATATTAAGACTGTCAATATACGCGCTTGTTCATCTTAAGACGATTCCGGCTCCGGTTACTATCAACGAAGCTATTGAGCTTGGCAAAATATACGGCGGTGAAAACTCAGCTCAGTTCATCAACGGAATTCTAGATGCCGTTCATAAGTCTGAACTGAAATAACCGCCTTAACAGGCAGGGAAACTTGAACGGAATAAGAAAAAACAGACTTACCCTATCCGCAGACAGGGAATATGAATACAATCCCCAGAGCAATTTTCCTCAGCAGGGAAACAATCCCAAAAAGAAATATCAGGTTATTGCAGCCGCACTGCTTCTTCTTATAATCACCGGCGGTGCGATTTTTCTTGTTAACAAATACAAAAAGGGAAACGAATCCATTCTTTCAAAAATTGAATTCGGAGCAAAAGATAAGGATGAAGCCTACACAAGAAGTGACAAGATGGACACTCCCGGCACCGACAGCGAAAATGTTCATCTGCGCAGGGGAATCGACAGTTACAGCAAGGGCTATTTCAACGACGCGGCAAACGAATTCAGCGAAGTTATTAATTCTGACGCTTCAAGCAAGGATAAGGCCCAGGCTCTCACATACCTCGGAATTATTGAAGACGAGAGAGGAAATTTCACTAAAGCCATTGATTACTATAAACGCGCATTAAAATACGACTCCGACAGCAAACTGAGCGCTTCGACATACAGAAACATGGCGATTACATACAGAAAGATGAAACTGCTTGCCGAAGCTCTCGACAGCGTAAACAAGGCTATCAACATTCAGCCTGAAAACGCAAATAATCTCCTTCTGAAAGGCAATATTTATTATGAAATGCGCAAATATACCGAAGCTCTCGAAGCTTATAAAGAAGCGCTGAAATATGAACCCGGCAATGCATCCGCTCTTTATAATGTGGCGCAGTCTTATTTAAAAAAAGCCGACGAACCTCT
>DAOMHE010000180.1:0-4544 GCA_035430785.1 Spirochaetota bacterium
TTACGGATTGCTTTCGCGTTCCCGGTTTCGGTATCTGAACAATGCAATATTATCTTTTTAATTGGTCTCATTTTTCGGCACTTTGAACTATTACTTTTTCTTCAACTGTAAAAAATTCTTTTACAGTTGGCGCAATAAATCCTATCACGAAATGACCGATCACAAAGCAGAAAGCCATTAAAAGAATTATAACAGATCTGAAGGCTTTTAAGTCTTTTATTTTGTACAGCGGATCGATGAATATAAACAGTTTATTCATTTCGGCAACCTGTTTTCTTCTAATATAATAAGAACGCGATCTATTTTCTTATCCAGTCCGTGATAGAGTTCTTTCTGAGATGTGACTTCATCGCAAACCTTATCAACTCGTTTTTCTAACTTATCGCATTCTGATTTATCTTCTTTTGTTGAATATAAGTAACCAACGCAAAGAAATAATACTGCTAAAACTCCGATACTTGCGAACCATTCAAAAGCCGCTTTTTTCTTCTCTGTCATCATGTCGCCCTTACTTTACTTAAAATGAAAAAACAACCTGTGAAGTGGCTGTTTTCATATTGATTAGACTTGTATTTCATGTTTTACGCTGTCAAGTGTAAATTACAAAATAATTAACTCAATTGCAAGAACTATTTTCACTTTCTAAAAGTCTGATAATCTTGGGAGGGTATTTTCCTTTCCAGCACTTCGAAAGATGAGGTCTGATAATATCGTATAATTTTCCTGTGATGTACTTTCTGACTTCGGTATCTTTCCCGAAATGAATTGAGTGATGACATTCACGGCAAAGATTCGCGAGGTTTTCCGGCGCATCCGTTCCGCCCTGCGATCTGAATATAATGTGATGCTTTTCAGTCGCTTCGTTATTGCAAATTAGGCATTTCATAATAAAAAACCGCAGGAAAACGGGGGAGTAAACCTGCGGTCTTGACAGCAACCTCCTTTTTTTAGATTGCCTTAAATAAAATCATAAATTTCAGGATTCTGCACCTCGCTTAACATTACCGGACTGATTGCGCAAAAGCATTTTATATGCGCTTGAGGCATTATTCCGGTCCGGACAGGGTTCTTTTTATCAACAAACTGATCAGCTTTCTTCATTTTTTCAACATCGTTTTTGGCTGCGGCTTCGTAATATTTATCTATATTTTCCCGCGCGTCTGATACTCTGAAATATTTATAAGGCGCGCTGCCAAGCATATTGCAGATCTCGCAAACGCCGTCCTCGCGTGTAATCCATTCATAACCGTCATAACCTGCCAGCTCGTAATCCTCAATATTAGCATAAGATGAAATACGGGCAGTCTGATTCTGTGTTACGATCTTCCAGTATTCCCTTTCCCCAAATGTCCGTACAAATTGATTATTTACCATGCCTTTATATTTTTCTGTCAACTTCTCAGCAACTTCAATCATTGTCAACTTTTGAAGTTTGAACTCCTGCATTAGTTCAGACAGTTCTTTTGCCATTGCTGTACCGGAAGCGTGGTTTTTAATCCAGACAATATCAGCCATTACCAATTTTGATATAACTTCAGTGTCGATATTAATTATCTGAGTTTCGTCAAATGCTTTTTCTATTTTGACCGGTTTCAACGGCTTTCTGGAGTAATTCCATGCGTTTTCAGTATGTTTCAAAAGGCTGTAAGTAATTGATAGCGGCACATCTTCAAAAGCCTTCTGTATGATCTCAAGAGCGTTGTTAATATCCTTTTGTTTAATCGGGTCTTTTGATAATCCAAATACTTTAATAATGTCATCAAGAGATTCGCGACTCCGGTCAACTGAATACTTTTCGAGTAGTTCCCGCATCTCTTTTTTATATTCAATTATCGGGCTTGTGCCTTTCATCAGCTGTATGTTTTCGCGTATTGTTCGTATCAGATTCATTCTTTGGATCCGGATAAAATCGTATTGACCGCAAGATGCTGAAATTCGGGGCGTTGCTTGACAATTTGAAAGGCTCTCAGAAAGAACGGACGGGCTTTCATGTGTTGCGTACCGTCATGAACATAGACCGGATAATTACGGTTTGCTTTTGCATAGCTGCCTTTCCTTGCGCCTCGCTTGTATTGATATTGCTTTCGCTTATTGTAGAGTTTTCCTATGTTGACAAATATTGTTCCAGTAAGATTCACACCTTCCCGTTTAGCGAGTTCGTGACTGATCGCGTCTCTCATGTCTCCGGTGTCGTACGCTGCCAATTCACCGCCCGGACTTACAAGTTTCTTCGCTTCTTTTTCAATTTCAAGAATAAGCCGATTAAATCTTTGTGTGATATTCTGTTCTATTTTTTCGATTGAATTGATTAATTCCATTACCAAAATCCTCGCGGTGTTTGACCGAATACATACATTATAACATATCTTTCTGCATCTTGCAAGTGATCATTTGCTTTAATCGGGTCGTTTAGATATTTGTCTGTCGGGTTGGTTGGCTTCGGGTTTGGCGCAAAGGAATAAGTCCGTTTCTCTTTAATTATGTTAGTTGAGTTTTCCTCTACCATAATTCTTTGTTGCTGAACAAGTCCGATCCCTGACATGACCGATCCTGGCGGCTTTTTAATTCCGATAATGTTCGGAAAATACGCCTTGATTTGTTTGATTGTCTTTTCTTCGGCGGAATCGGCTATAATAAAAACATCTTTTGTTATTCCAAGTTTCAAAAGCTCGTCAACAATGTTTTTTTCTCCTGCGATATTTGGGACCGGAAGAAGCCCGGTCTCGTAGATCAGTTCCTTTTCCCATACTTTGCCGTCTGTATATCTCATGTCAAGCGCGGCGGTCGGGTGGTTAGTGAATCCGAAGTCTAAACCGATATATCTCCATGCGTAATTTGTCGGAAATTCTTTTGTGATCTCCCAGTTATGATATATCAGCCCCTCAATCGTTCCGGTTTCGCCGTCAAGATATACCCTTTTGTAATTCGGGTCTATTTCGGCGCGGTCTAATACCATGCGTTTAATATTTTCTGATACAAAAGGGTTATCAAAAATAGTCGAATGAATCAAAATATAATCTTTGCCGTTCTGCTTTTTCGGGTTATCAAGATACATCTCGTCAATCCAAAAATAATGAGTAGGGTTGTAATCAAGAACAATCTCGTTTTCGGTTCTTTGCATTAGATGAAATGCAGTCTCGTAATCTATATTTTGAATCTCATTGAGAAATAAATCCTGTCTGCCCGGTCCGTGTGCTTTTCCTGAATCGGCAGAAAAGAACTCAAGTTTGTTCTTCCAAATAAAATCCGTACCGTTGAAATTATACCGGTTAAGAGTGCCACCCATTTCTTCAATTATGTTTTTGAAATCTCTGTACGCACCTTTCTTCAAATGCGGAAAGGTCTCAGATACTACAGAGGTCAATCGTTTATTTTTCTCAACATCAATTACTTTATATTGTAAAATCCCGTAAGTTTTTCCCGACCGCGTACCACCCTTGACAATCTTTACCGGAATATTCCGATAATCGCAAAGCATTTCAAAGGTTTTTGTTACTTTCATATTTTATCAATTTTGTCTTTTAATGCTGAGGATTCCACGATAATTTTCAGAGGCTCGTCTGTTTCGTTTATCACGGTCTGTTTATTACCGTATTTTGCATACATCCTGCGTTCAAGCCACCAGAGAGTTACTTTTTCATTGCCTTCGTTAATCCACTTAGCGACATTATGCTCTGCTTTGTCGTTTATTTTTTCGGTTTGCTGATCGACTAATTCGGCAAGATTCCAGCGTTTTATATAGCTGTTTAAGGTATGATGCGACCCGATATTAAGCATTGACATTACCGCTGATTTATTGCCAACGGCTTTTATTATCGCTTCGGTTAGTTTATTTTTTGTTAGTGATTTCATCTTTTAGCTGGCATTTTTGGCAGTGTTTTCTCGGTGTTTTCGAGCATTTTCAGGCATGATTAGCTTTATAAGGCTAAAATTTTCCTGTACCGGGGAGTTTTGGCGTTGTTCTTTTATTAGCTCTCTGTGCTGCTCTTGTTTTCTTTCCTGCATTGATTGTGAGGGCTTGTGATCTTGTAATTCCGTTATAATTTCCCATGATATTCTCCTTTTTTATGTAACATAATAAAAAAAGCCCCGAAAATCAAGGGCTTTGTTAGTTTTATTCTTTGGTCTTTTTCTTGACCTTATGATTTATCGTTTTGTACTTTTCACCGAGATCAGCAAAGAACTTACTGAAGAAATCATACATTTCCGCGTTCTGCTCAATAACTATCTGTTCGTAATTTGATGAACTTCTTAGATTTGCCGAGCCGTGAATTACAAATTTGTTTCCTCTGGAAGTCTCAAACATAATGACTTTGATGTGCGTTCTGGCAACGATCATCTGAAAACGGTTGTCAATATCAAGAACTTCCCGCATATACTCCATAAGCGCATATTTTTCATGTACTGCAAAGAAATCAGAACCCATAATTGTAAGATTTTCGATATATCCGTCTCTCATAAGACCTGCAAGTGAATCAACATTTTCTTGATTCAATGATAGGGTCGCTATCTTGCAATCCACGCATTTAATAGCATTTTCGATT
>DAOMHE010000181.1:0-4514 GCA_035430785.1 Spirochaetota bacterium
CAGTACATCGGAATCGGTGCATTCGAAATGATGGAAGACATAAGGACGAAACATTCTATTGCGGCGCCGACTGATGATTTGGTAAATGAAAAGAATGAAATATATCTTGAAATAGCATCCAAAAACACAAAAGTATTTCCTGAAGTTGCTGAATTTGTGAAATATCTTCATGCTCACGGATATAAAACAGCAATTGCGTCAGGGTCATCAAAAACCGTAATCAAAACTCTTCTTGAATGCATCGGATTTTCGGATTATTTTGATGCAGTGATTTCATCTGAAGAGGTAAACCGCGGTAAGCCTGAGCCGGATGTTTTTCTTGCAGCGGCTGAACGGCTGGGTGTTTCTCCCGCAAATTGCCTGGTATTGGAGGATTCCGTATACGGCGTTCTTGCTGCAAAAAAAGCCGGAATGAAGTGCTGTGCGATCCCTTATATAAAAGACAAAATTGATGATATTTTTTATCATGCTGATCTGTTTTACGAAGATGAATTTGATTTTAATGAAACAGTGAAATGGCTGAATAAATAAAAAAACCGCCTTTGAAGGCGGTTTTTTTATTTGTGTAAGTGTCAGTTTTTTACTACACTATGCAGATGTTCTCAACTTTTCCTGAAGGATGTACTGTTTCTTCATTATCGAAGAAATGGCATTTTTCAGCGTTGATGTTGAGAGTAATTTTGTCATTGAGTTTGAAGTTGAAACCAGGAGTTGTTTTTACAACGATTCTGTTTTCACCATTGAGGCTGACGTAAAGAATTATTTCTGAACCAAGAGTTTCAACAACTTCGATTGTACCTGTAGTTGTACTCTGGCTCTCTCCGCCGATGTGAAGGTTTTCAGGTCTGAAGCCTGCAGAAACCTGTTTTCCGTCATAAGCTTTAAGTTTAGCCATCTGCGCGTCAGTGAGAGTGATTTTGATTCCGGAACCTTCTGCTACATTTCCTTTGATTGTAACATTCTGGAAGTTCATCGGAGGAGTACCCATGAAGCCTGCTACGAATTTATTAACCGGATTACCGTAAAGGTTCATCGGAGTATCCATCTGCTGGATATAACCGTCTTTCATTACAACAACTTTGTCTCCAAGAGTCATCGCTTCAATCTGGTCATGAGTTACATAGATCATTGTAGCCTGAAGCTGATTGTGAAGACGTGCAATTTCTACGCGCATTGTTCCGCGGAGTTTTGCGTCAAGGTTTGAAAGAGGCTCATCAAAAAGGAAAACCTTAGGATTTCTTACAATCGCTCTTCCGAGAGCGACACGCTGACGCTGACCGCCTGAAAGCTGTTTAGGTTTTCTTGAAAGAAGATTTTCGATATGAAGAATCTGTGCTGCTTCTTTAACACGTTTATCGATTTCATCTTTTGGAACTTTTCTCATTTTGAGGCCGAATGCCATATTTTCGTATACGCTCATGTGAGGGTAGAGTGCATAGTTCTGGAAAACCATTGCAATGTCTCTGTCCTTAGGGTGAACGTCATTTACACGTTTTTCGTCGATATAAAGATCTCCGCTTGAAATTTCCTCAAGACCGGCGATCATTCTGAGAGTTGTAGATTTTCCGCATCCGGAAGGTCCTACGAGAATAACAAATTCTCTGTCATTGATGTCGATGTTAACATCGTGAACAGCGTGAAATCCGTTGGAATAAACCTTGTTTATGTCCTTTAAAATTACTTTTGCCATGAAAAGCTCCTTATATTTGTAATGGTGCCTCCCTTGTACTATCGGGTTCTCATGTGTCAATCTATTTTTCAGTCGCGCTGGACTGTAAAAAATAGAGAAATTGATATTAGGCAAAAGGGCTTGACTCTGATATTGACGGGAAATAATTGACCAAAGGTGTTGTATGTTTGCTACTGTAAAAACGGCAATTGAAGATCTCCGTTCAGGGAAGATGATAATACTGGTCGATAATGAAGACCGGGAAAATGAGGGTGATGTTGTCATAGCGGCTGATTTCTGTTCAACCGAAAACATCAATTTTATGATAACCCATGCACGCGGACTTGTATGTGTTCCAATGGAAGCGTCAATGCTTGATAAAATAGGCATTCCTATGATGTGCCCTGTTAATACCGACACATTTCATACTGCTTTTACAGTTTCCGTTGATGCGAGAGATATTACAACTACCGGAATTTCAGCATCCGACAGGGCAAATACTGTCAAAGCTCTTATAAAGGAAGATTCCTCAGCTGAACACTTCAAACAACCGGGTCATATTTTTCCTCTTTCTGCAAAAAAAGGCGGAGTTCTTGTACGTGCCGGTCATACAGAGGGAAGCGTCGATCTTGCGAAAATGGCCGGTCTTACACCTGCCGCTGTAATCTGTGAAATTCTGAATGATGACGGAACCATGGCCCGCCGCGACGCTCTGATTGATTTTGCCAAAAAACACGGACTGAATATAGTTACTATAGAAGATATTATAAAATTCCGTCAGAAGTCAGAACGTCTTGTTGAAAAAGTTTCCGAGGCAAAGCTTCCGACAGAATACGGTGAATTTAATATAATAGCATATGAAACAAAAACGGACAATCTGACTCACGTAGCCCTGGTAAAAGGTGATATCCGCGGGATGGAAAATGTACTGGTCAGGGTTCATTCTGAGTGCCTTACCGGAGATGCTTTTTCTTCCCGCAGATGCGATTGCGGAGATCAGCTTCACAGAGCAATGCAGATGGTTCAAAAAGAAGGTTGCGGAGTTATACTCTACATGCGTCAGGAAGGTCGCGGAATCGGGCTTTCCAATAAGATAAAAGCATATCATCTTCAGGATCACGGACTTGATACTGTTGAAGCGAATATCAAGCTCGGATTTCCGCCTGATCTGCGCGATTACGGAATCGGTGCGCAGATACTTGTTGATCTTGGAATTAAAACCATGCGCCTTATGACCAATAATCCACAGAAAGTGATAGGGCTTGAAGGATACGGTCTTAAGATAGTTGAACGTGTTGCGATTGAAATTGCGGCTCTTGATGATAATAAACATTACCTTTCCGTAAAGCGCGACAAGATGGGACATCTTATAATGGGAAGCGGCGGTGCCTGAAATGGAAGCACTCGATAACATCATTCAGAAGAATCAGATAACTGTAATGGTAATTGACGATGAGGATATTGTCCGTTTTTCATTGCGCAAGAAGCTTGCAAAATTCGGTTATAATGTCATTTCGCTCGATAAAGCCGAAGACGCGCTATATATGCTCAAAAATGAAGAAGTTAAAGTTGATTTTATAGTTACCGATATCAAACTTCGCAAAATGGACGGAATTGAATTTCTGCGTCATATAAAAACCATCGATATTTCCATTCCTGTAATAATTACAGGTCAGGGAAATGTCGACGATGCCATACAGGCTCTCCGTTACGGTGCACGCGATTTTATTAAAAAGCCTATTGATGAAAACGAAATAGCTTCTATAATACGTTCTGAAGTTAAACGCAAAATACAGGAACAGCTGGCTGTCGATATCGGAAAATTCGTAAAAGAGGAAAGACGTGAGTTTATTCTTCCTCTTGACGTTGAAGCCGGTGATGTTTTAGCGCATGAACTGACGAAGAATCTTCACTCAACCGGATTGTTTACCGCATCTGACGCCGAAAATATCGGTGTTGCGCTAAGGGAATCGATTTCAAATGCGATTTTTCACGGGAACCTTGAAATGTCCTCCGACATACGGGAATCGGGCGGAAACAAAGCTTTCAAAGAAGAGTTTGACAAAAGAAGAAACGATCCGTTATACTCCGGAAGAACGGTTCGCGTTTTTTATCATCTTCATCCCGATTTTGTGGAATTCGAAGTCGAAGACGAGGGTAAAGGCTTTAACAGCTCGGCTCTTCCTGATCCGACTGATCCCGAAAACTTTTTCAAAAAAAGCGGAAGGGGAATTCTTTATGTCCGTCTTTATATGGATGAAGTGGAATGGAATGATAAAGGCAACCGCATAAGAATGAGAAAAAATACATCGAGGTAATTGATGCAGAGTATCAGATATGAAAATGGAAGTCTTTTTGTATTGGATCAGACTATGCTTCCTTCTAAAGAAAGCTATAAAGAATTAAAAACATACCGCGACGCGGGTTATGCGCTGGCTGATATGGTTGTCAGAGGAGCATCGCTTTGCGCTATAGTTATGGCTTATGGGATGATTCTTGCGGCTGAAAAAGCCCGCTCGGAAGATGTTGAAATTTTCAGGGAAGATGTTTATGCCGCTCTTGATTTTTTTGAAAAAACCAGAATAAATTCGCCTCTTTCTCATGCTTATCTTGCAAAAATGCGTGAGATGATTCAGAATGAATACTCTATTGAAAAAATAAAAAGTGCGCTAGATAATGAAGTTAAATTGATGACTTCAAGAGAAAAGGAATATTCAAAAGGGCTTGTTGATAAGTGTTCAGGAATCATTTCTGATAATGATTCGATCCTGACATATTCTAATTACGGTGCGCTTGCTTCCGTTTCAGAAGGCTCCGTTATTCCCGTTATATGCGAAGGTGTCCG
>DAOMHE010000182.1:0-4510 GCA_035430785.1 Spirochaetota bacterium
TTATTTTTACGGATCGTTCCCCTTGCGCTGTTTTTACTTTGACAAATGAGCCTTGTTCTTCATCTTTCATCTTGACCTCCGTTTGTAACCAGACATAACAATTAAAAAATGAAGTGCTTTATTATCTATCATTTCAATCCGTCCGGTCGTTGTTTTTGTATTTTCTGACATATTCTCTCCGTTTTTCATTCTGTTCCTGCACTCTTTTTTCAGTTGACCGTCCGTTAAAAATATTGATAGAATTGTGCAAGATACTCATAGCGTTCGAGTTCTGCTTTGTTATTCGGTTCTGGAAGATCGAAGCCATAATCAGCAGCGAATCTGTTTTTAAATCTTTCGATCGCAACCGTAATATTGACGGACTGATCTTCAATAGATTTCAAAGACAGTTTGATTTCTCCGGTTACCGGGTTGGCGCGTTCATAAATGAAAATATCAGGATTACAGGACCGTTTGAAATAATCGTATTTAATTTCATCGAAAGTAAGCCCTGATTTCATCGAAGCTATCTGAAATAAGGCGTGTGCATAATTTAACTGCGACCGCCCGCCCTTTTTCTCGTCATTGTGAATTATCAGCGTGATCTTTCTCCCGGCGAGTGCGCCTTCCTTAAATCTCTTGATTGCCTGTCTTAACTGATCGCGGTCTTTCGTATAGTAGAAAGCCATTTACATTCCTTTCTCTTTTAAAATTGCCTGTATAGCTCTGATTTTCTGCTCTCCGATTGCAAAGCCTTTTATAAGAGCCTCTTGTTTTTTCTGTTCTGGTAATACTCTTTTGATTATCAGCGACTTGGTATAATGCGGATTATAAGCCACAAAATCACACCATAACCGCCTGGAAATAAGCATCTGCATCTGCATCTGCCAAATATACTTACTGTCAATCTCGTCGTTAATAAGCAGGTCGAAATAAGCCTTGTCATCTGGGCATTTGATTTCTATTAGTCCGTCCGTGCCAACCAGCCGATCCGGTGAACATCCGACAAATTCAGAGAAAATAATAAACCCGATTTTATCCGTCTGATTCCCGGTTTCGCATTCGTAGAGAAAAGCCGCCGATTCTTCAAGTTCATTCCCGCGTTCTGTGTGCTTGTTTGAAAAGTGCTCTTTTTCCGCGCTTGAATAATATTCCTGACATAGTTCCTGAATATAAGTTTCAAGACCTTTTCCACAGTTGCCGATTGCCTGCGCATTTGAAGCAGTCATTTTAAGTTTCCTGATCTCGAACCATTCCGGGCTTTGCTGGTCTATGTTTATGATTTCCATTTAGAACCCCGCAAGAATGGTTTTTTTTCTGAACGCAAGGGCTTTTATCAGAGCCTCTTTCACATCAATGTATTTCGCGCCCTCGGTTTTGTAAAATGTTTCACATTCCGCGACTGACTGAAAGCCGTCAATTTTTTCCTGAGTTTCCTTATCAAGTTCGTTTTCAAGCTGAGTAAGATCATAATTGTCGTTGTCGTTTTCTTCAATTTCTTTGAAGTCATCTTTAAAATTATTACAGCCTTTTTTAATGAGCGTTTTTTTCTTCATTTCATCTGGCCACGCATTCCAGATCATATCTGTTTTAGCGACTTTCTTATGCTTATCAAAATCCTTTTCAGAAAGCAGAGTTAAAAACTCACCGCGTTTGTTCTTGATAACGCAGTAACCGCCAACTGTCTTTTCATCTCCGAAAGGATTTCCGATCTTGTGAGTGTATTTCACAGATCCGCTTTCTTTTTCAAATGTAAACTCATCTGATTCCTTCACGAGCTGGACATCAATTATAGATTCAGGATAGACCATGAGCATTTTCGATTTGTAAGCCTGATAATCGTATGTAATCCCGGTTTTCGTGATCGTTACATGGCGACCGTCAAATTCAAGACCTGTTTTGAAATTCTTTCTGTAATATTTTTCGAGAGTTTCATCTGACAGATTCGTAAACCACGCATTTTTTACTGCTCCGGTTTTCGTGTCCTTTTCATCGTTGAGTTTTTGGCAATACTCAACATAATTGTCAACCTGCTGTCTGTCAAATTCTGCGAGTAATTGTTTTAGCTTTGTTTTGTTCATTTGATTCCCCTGTTTTAGTTTTCTGAAAATTACGGATTATTTTTCCGTTTGTCAAGGATTATTTTTCTATTCTTGTTTTTTCTCTTATCATTATTGCACTTACGATTTTCATTATAGATTCTTGCTCAAACGGGCTGGCAAGATACAGAATCGTATCTAAGCGCGGTGATGTTTTTCCGGTGATGAAATTTCTGATTGTTTTCGGGTCAACTTTCTTTCTTTTAATTACGTTGCTGTTCATTACGCCACTCCTCTTTTTATTATTTTTCCTGTTCCGGGATCGTAAACGGTGTATTTGTCCACTCCCTTTTTCACTATATGCTCACGCCACAATTTGCCGGCGCGGGTCTCTATGATGTGATCGTTGAGCTTGTTCAGGATCGCCCACCTTAATCTTATTTGCGGGTCTTGCCTGATTATGTTTTCAGCTTTTGATGTTCTCATATTTCGTCTTCCCACCCGCATTTTTCATGAGGGCATCTCTGACCGTCGTCGTAGATTTCTTCTTCTTCGATCGTTTTAATATCTTCAGAGCCGCATTCCGGGCAGACCTCGCATTCAAACTCTTCATCAAATACAGAATCTTCAAATTCCGCATCGCAAACTGAGCATCTTAACATTTTACGCCTCCTCGCTTAATTTTTCGAGTGCTGCGTGCGTTTCTTCAAGGTCTTTGATTATCGCATCGCTTATCTTGCCATTCGCGATATTAAAGAGTTTTATCGCCCTTTCAAGTGATTCCTGCATTTCGACAATTTTCTCAAAATCAGATTCCTTTCCGGTTTCGAGTTGCTCCCTGATCTCGCTTACGATCTGATCTGCGTTATTGATCTCGTGTAAGATCGGTTTTAGTTTCTGCATTTTTACCCCTGTTTTTTGTTTTAACATAATGCAAATATACGGATTATTTTTCCGTTTGTCAAGGATTATTTTTCCGAAAATAAAAATTTTTATAATGGTGGATTGCAGAATGTTTCAGGATTGATATTTTTAGGTGTGCCGTGATTGCCATTGCCTGAGCTGTCAATGAGTTTATCTGTATAAGGTGCCGATCCCATCGAAGCGGCTGTCTCATTGCATTTATACCAAAGGACTTTATTGTCAATAGCTGTAATCGTTCCGGCGTGGTAATTAACTGCATCGGTCAAGTTCATTATATCTGAGGTAATAACTAAGTCTTTGAATTTTAAAGCTGCCTTATAGAATAATTGTAAAGTTTTATAATAATAAGGTCTTACCATAACTAAATCAGGCTGATGAACACTGCCTTCCACTCCGTCAAAATACATAGTTCCTGAATTAGTTGAAATGTTTATGCAAATTACAATATCATGCCAATCTGAACTATTTTTATATAATTTTTTTCCTTTGCTCCAAACACTGTCATTAAATGCGTCACGGCTTCTAAAATATATATCATCGTCTAATGTTGCCAATGATAAATTATAATTGCCACCTGAAGATCTTAAAATTCCACGATTACCAGATCCGTAATTCCATTCTTTATATTTAAAAGCTATTGAGAACGTAAGCCCTAAATCGGATACAGGTATTAACACAAAGTCATCTACTCCGTCTGGCAGAATATAACTTTCTTTCTGAATTATAAGAGCGTTAGATTCTCCGTAAACATATAAATCTGATAATTGAGTGATTTTAATTTGGTAATCTGTTCCGGTTGCCTGATCTGCAGGGACCGTCCAAAGAAAAGACCCGTCATTTACCGTGCTGGCTGAGATTGTCGAATGAAAAACTCCGCCTTTGAATAATTCAATTTTCACAAGATCATCTGAAGCGATTGAAACAGAATCCCAAGTAATTCCATACTCGTATCCTTGAATCCATGAATCATTATAAGGGCTTGTGACTGTGATTGATTTTGCTGTAATCGTTGTCAGGATTGGAGTGTTATAAACGCCCTCAAATCTTAACTCGCATACATTTATCCAAGGCTTTTTATTTTCAAGTTTTATCGGAGCGGAAATTACATTACAATAATAAGATATTCCGGGTACATCAATATGAGGGTATAATCTGACTTGCTTTCCGGTAATTGACCGCATGAAAGCAATCTCTTCAGCTGTTAATCGTTTTACTTTTGCGTTTGCATTATAATAAGTTGCTACGGGGATCACTTTCTCGTCTTTGCTTACCGGGGATCGTCTTTGAATTATTACATTTTCGACATCCGGCTCAAATGCTGCAAAATCCGAAGGAACGAAAGAATCCTCGCCGTAAACTATTCTAAATCTGCCAACGCCGAAATTACTCATTTTTTCCCTTTATAGTTCAATTACTGTCTCATTCGGGTCTTCTTCAATCGGTTCAACATATTCCACAATAGCGTTATACTTGCATACTTCAACGCAAGCACCGCAATCTATACATTTCTCACGGTCAATTCTGTAAATATCGCCCGGACTGATCGCACCGCTTAAACATTCAAGCAT
>DAOMHE010000183.1:0-4500 GCA_035430785.1 Spirochaetota bacterium
AACTGAAGAATATAAAGATGTTACTCCGCCGACTGCTAAACTTATTAAGGCAGCAAAGGGTATCGGTTTTGCAAATATTGAATCAGATATTGACCATGTAAACAGACGAATGCCGCTTTATGCGAAATATAAAGGTGACTTCTACCCTTCAATTGATCTGGCTATTGCTGCTCATTATTTCGGAATAACTCTAAGCGATATTGAAATAATACCCGGAAAATATGTCCGTCTTAAAAACATTAATCCCGAAAAACTTATAGATAAATCAAGGAATTATCTCGACATACCTATTGACAACGAAGGATACATGGATATTAATTTTGCCGGAGGGCACGGATCTTTCAGCAATTATTCATATTATTACTTCAACCGCGACGGAGCAGAACCCGAAAATTCGAGTTTTAAGGATAAAATCGTATTCATTGCTGCATATGCTTCAACAGGTATCGCAACAGACGTACACAAATCTCCTTATGGAGATTTTTACGGCATTGAACATCATGCCAATGCAGTTAATACAATCATAAACCAGACATTCATCCATAAGGCGAAAATATGGCAAGATATTCTGATATTATTCGCTGTTTCTCTAATACTCGGTCTTTTGATTCCGCGCATGAGCATAATTACAGGTTCAATTTTCACCACTCTCTTCGCCCTTATTTATGTAATCATAGCTTATGTTCTTTTTGACACAAAAAGTATCGTATTTGCAATGAGTACACCGGTTTTCCAGATTTTCATTAACTTTCTTGCCGTATCTGTTTACAGATCCTTTACGGAACAAAAGGAAAAACGCTATATACGCCAGACTTTTTCAAAATTCGTGTCCAAATCTGTAGTGGATGAACTTCTAAAAAATCCGAAAATGGTCAGGCTCGGCGGAGAAAAAAATATACTTTCTGTACTTTTCTCTGATATACGCGGCTTTACAAGTATCTCCGAAAAAATGACAGCCGAACTTCTTGTTGAGCATCTGAATGAATATCTTCAGGCAATGACGGATATAGTTATAGAATCTGACGGTACTCTTGATAAATATGTCGGAGATGAAATAATGGCTTTTTGGGGAGCCCCGATACCACAGGAAGATCATGCATTGCGTACGTGCCGCGCTGCAGTTAAAATGATAGATGTGCTTAATGAATTAAATGTAAACTGGACTGCTCTCGGCAAACCTAAACTGGATATCGGTATTGGAATTAACACAGGAGAAATGGTTGTCGGAAACATGGGATCTGCTTCGCGTATGAACTATACTCTAATGGGGGACAATGTCAATTTAGGCGCGAGACTTGAAGGAACAAATAAGGTTTACGGAACCAAGATAATAATAAGTGAATTCACATATGAACATGTAAAGGATCACGTAATAGCGCGGGAACTTGATCTCATTAGAGTAAAAGGGAAAGCCCTGCCTGTCAAAATATATGAACTAATCGATATGAAATAAATTTACGGGTCTGTCGCGGCCGTTTGATTGAAAATTAATCATGAAAGCGGTCGGACAGACAGGAGAAAGAAGATTCATTTTCCATTGACGGTTAATATTATCATCATCGGAAAAACTGCATGAAACAGGATAAGACAATCCCTTATCCGAGAATGTCCCATAACCCGAAGCGGACAAAAAGTCTGAATTCATATTAAATTTTTTCAAATATACATTTCCGCCCGCAAAATCAACAGAGTAATTAAACGTAAAATTACTTAGTAAATCTATGTTCGGCTTGAATCCGTCTTTTTTTAAAACGGAAGTGAAAGCTGACTGAAACGGTGTTTGATTAAGCGATTCAGCTTTTATGTCAGCTTCAAATGATATTTTACTGTTATCGGAAAAATGCAATGCCCGATAAGCTGCGATTTCGAAAACAGATTTTATGTTTAAAATACCTGCGCCGATTCCGCCTTTTATGCCGGAATCTTTCCAAAAAGATGAAAGATCAAAATTATCAACAGCCATTTCAGCTTTAATTAAAGGCATATCCGCGTTCATATAACCGACAGCATTAAAAGAATACTTCGCAGAATAACCTTCAGCTGCTAAAAGAGAAGCTCTTAATATTCCGTTATCAAGCGAACTCTGAACAGTAATATTTTTTACTAAAGCATCGCCTGAAAATTTTAATGACCTACAATTTATTTTTGCTTCAAACGAGTTCGATAGAATTATTTTACCGAAAAGTCTGTCACGGAAATATTCCTGATTATATCCGATCTGTCTGTCATCATTTATTTCTTTCTTAATATATTCTTTAAAAGAAATCAATGCATCAGACAATGAAGAAAAATCTGTTTTGTTAAAATCTAGACGTAGCGCTGAATTTGCTGAAAAAGGATAAACGCGCTTTAGATCAGAAAAAAAACTAAAATCAAGAGAAGTCGATCCGGTATTATAATTCCCTTTTAATTCGGAGGTATTTGATTCAGCGGAAAGCTTAAAATTCATCTCATCAACAATGTTTTTTCTCTCTCCTTCGAAAATATCAGAAGCATTAAGTTTTTCAACAGAAACATTTATATCAGAAATATCAGGCAGATCAGAACCTAAACGGTAATAAAGCAAACCGTTAAAAGAAATAAATCCGCCGTATTTTACAGGATTTTTTATCGTGAGATATTTTGAAAGTCTGGTCAAATCGATCCTGTCTGAATCAATGTAAGCATAATACCTCTCTGAAGTTTCTGCTCCAGTGGATGTAAACTTCGCTTTAAGATTCACTCCGGAATTAGAATTAAAATCGGCATTCAATGATTTTCTAATTCCGGTTTCTCCGCGCAAATTAACAGTAAAAGATTCATTTTCGAGCAAGTTTCGTATTTGCGAACCGTTTTTCTCAGAAACAAAAAAATTGATGACCTTTATGTTTGTATCAATTTCACAAAGTCCGTTCATAACTGAAAGCAAGTGCTCAACTGAAGCATTACCGCGGAAAGTGATCCTGTCCAGACCGAACACAGATTTGTACGGCTGAAAATCAGTCAGACTGATATTATCTGCTTCTATTTTTGTTTTCTGAAATACAATGTCATCGGAATCATCAAGTACAAAATGTGATTCAAGTGATACTTCATTTTTTTCGGCATTTTGCGACGATTTCATTTTTCCATTTACATCACAATAAAGATTAGTTCCGCTTCGCCGGATATCTGCAGAAATGTTTTCAAAAACCAATACAATGTTATCTTTTTCAAAATTTTCGGTATATTCAATAAAAGCATCTTCGATTGATATACGTTTAATTGAAATGATCTTTTTAAAAAATTCCGCAGTAATCTTATCACCGGCAATTACTTTGAAAGACTCTTGATATGTTTTTCCGAATTTTTTAGTTATTTTAACATGAGGGTTCTTCAAAACAAGTTTATCTGCGATTATTTCACCTTTTAATAGGGCTAAACCTGAAAGCTTAATTTCTACCCCGGAAACTTTAAGAAATGATTCGAAATCGTTAAAATCATCAGATGCGGAAATTTTTATTTCATCAATTTCTATATTCTGAAAAAAGCCGTACCTGACAGAAGAAATTTTCACAGAACGTCCGATATTTTTTTCGAAATAACTGACAATTTCTTTTTTAAGTTCTGCTTCGGGAAGAGTTAATGACAAAATGATATTTAAAGCAATGTTTGCGGCAAAACATATAAAAATCAGAATTGATATTGCTATAGCGGTTCTTTTAACTATTTTTTTCATTATTTCTTAATCGGTTATATTTTTTTACTTTCCACAATAATTTCTCTTCAACATGAGAAGGCACGCTATCCTTGGAAAGTTTCCATCTCCAGTTTGTTCCAACTGTTCCGGGAATATTCATTCTGAATTCTTTTCCGTATCCGAGAATATCCTGCATAGGAATTATTACTGTCTTTGCCACACTCATCATAGCATGTCTTATAAGCTTCCAATGGAATTCGGAATCATTATCCAATCCGAGATAATCAATAATGTATCTTCTCTGTTCATCGGAAATATCATCACCGTAAAACCACCCGTTTGTGGTATTATTATCATGTGTTCCCGTATAACAAATACAGTTGAGCGTCGTATAGTTTTGCGGCAGATGAGTATTTTTGCTGTCAAAGTCAAAGGCAAACTGAAGAACTTTCATTCCGTGAAGACCCAGAGTATCACGAAGCTCATCAACTTCTTCCGTAATTATACCCAAATCTTCAGCAAGAAGATTATCTCCGCATCCTTCACTTTTAAGATAATCAAAAAAATCCCGTCCGGGACCTTTAATCCATTTTCCCTTTACAGCAGTTTCTTCTTCTGCATCAATTGACCAAAATGATTCAAATGCTCTAAAGTGATCAATTCTGATCAAATCCACAAAATTTGAAAGATGAGAAATACGTTTCTTCCACCATCTCGCAGTTTGAGTATTTAATGATCCTTTTTCATCAAACCATCGATAAAGCGGATTTCCCCATCTTTGACCAGTCTCGGAAAAATAATCTGGCGGGACTCCGGCAACATGAGTCGGCTTCAAGGACAGA
>DAOMHE010000184.1:0-4491 GCA_035430785.1 Spirochaetota bacterium
TTTTTTATTATCCCAGAGGGTGTTCCGTTTGTCTACTTTATTGATGCAAGGTCAGTAAGCTTTGCTTTCTTTGAATAAAACAAATCCCAACCGGCTTACGGATAAGCGGCCTTATGTCTTTATTGGAAAACACCGATAAAAAAATTATTTTGAATTGTATAAGTAGGGAATAGTGAAAAAATATAAATTATTGGTATTAGCATCTTTATTGTTTTTGCAAATGTGTAAGGTTGTAAATGGTTATTATACCGATGAAGAAGGTGAATATTATATCTCATATGAGTTTGAAGATAAATCGGGGTTCTTTGTAGATTACTTAGTTGATAGAAGTTCAGGTCTGTTGAATTTTGATCATACAGGACGAGAAGTATATGATAGGTATTTTGATGGATGTTATAGTTTCCACTTAGGTATACGTTGGTCTAATCCTTATAAAATAGCATATTTTAATATATTATTAACAGATGTGGAAACAAATGAAATATTAAAAGAAGACTTTATTGTTTTCGGACATGAAATTCCAGTTGAAATATATCCTTCAATTGAACGATTACTATACGAAAAAAAAGATAAAAGTGGTATAACTTTTAATATTCTATATAAAAAAGAAAAAATTGAAAACATTAAAAATATTCATCTTACAATAAAATATGCTTTTTATCGGAATGGAGAATTGGTAGAAGGCGAAATAACAAAAAAACTCCACAGGAAAAGCAGATTTAAATTGGGGTAATTGCTATTGCTGAAATGATCCAAATGACGCCATCCTGCGTTAGCGATCGAAGCGGTATCCTTTTGCGAAGCAAAAGATACAAGCGGAGAGCGCGACCCGGTAAATGCAAAAGGTGCGAAAATTGACAAACTCACCATAGGGTAACGCCCTCCTGAATTTTACAGCTTTGCTGTCAATATCAGTGACAGCAGCAAAAAATAGGTTGACGGACTCAATAAAAAGCGCTTTAATAAACCATCCCCGCGAAATGCGGGGTTCTTATTATAAAAGATATCATTCTTTGAATAACCGGAGGATTATGAACGAGCTTGAGGCTAAAAAACAGGCAATTCGGGAGGAACTCGATCAGCTGAAGTATGAGTTTAATGTGGAACTTCCGCAGAAGATTGCCGAAGCCCGTGAACACGGAGATCTCAAAGAAAATGCCGATTATCATGCAGCAAGAGAGCGTCAGGGTTTTGTTAACGCGAAGATTGCACAGCTTACCGAACAGCTTGCTAAACTTTCCAATGTTGATGTCGATGCCATTCCCAAGGACCGTGTCGGTCTGGGGTCAAAAGTTAGTATTGAAGAAGCTTCCGGTATGAAAATGGAATTTACTTTCGTAACTGATGCCGAGACTAATCCCGGTGAAGGCAAAATATCACTTTCGACGCCTTTTGGACGTGCTCTTAACGGCAAATGTGCCGGAGATGAAGTTGAAGTTGTGCTTCCTGTAGGCGCGAAAAAGTTCGTTCTCAAAAAACTTGTCACTGTTCATGGAAATGAGTTTTCAGCCTAAATACTAATTGACGCCTGATTGACGTCAATTTTTCAATGAACTCAAGTTTTTTATTCATTAAGAGGGTTCAAATGTCAGTAATAAAGGAATTTTGCGGTCTGCGTCCGCCTAAGAATCTGGCGGAAAAAATATCAGAGCTGCCTTACGACGTGTGCAGCAGCGCTGAAGCGCGTAAAACCGCAGAAGGAAATCCGTATAATTTTTATCATGTCACAAAGCCGGAAATTGATCTTCCCGAGAATGTGGATATTTATGATGAGTCGGTATACAATAAAGGCGCCGAGAATTTCAAGGCGTTCATAGAAAAGGGATATCTTGCATCCGAAAAGACTCCATGTTTTTATTTCTATACACTTGTTATGAACGGACGTGAGCAGACAGGTCTTGTATGCACTGTCAGTGTTGATGATTATCTTAACGGTGTCGTTAAAAAGCACGAATTTACACGCGAAGATAAAGAGCGCGACCGTATCAAGCATATCGACGTGCTTGGTGCGCAAACCGGTCTTGTTTTTCTTTTTTATAAAGAAGACGGTTCTAAAAAGGATCTTTGGATAAAGGCTCTTTCTAAACCTGCTGAATATGATTTTACAGCACCTGACGGCATTCGTCACATATTCCGTATAATTGATGAACCTGCTTTGATCGATCAGATTAAACAGTCTTTCAAAGATACAGGAATGTATATTGCAGACGGTCATCACCGTGCGGCATCAGCAGCTAAAAACGCTCTTGCGCGCAGACAGAACGGATCTGATACGAAGAAAGGCGATTTCAATTATTTCCTTTCAGTTGTTTTTCCTCACGATCAGCTTAAGATTATGCCTTACAACCGTGTTCTTGCAGATCTTAACGGAAATACAAAAGAATCTCTTATTGCAAAAATAAGTGAAAAATTTACAGTAAATAAAGTCGATTACGATACTCCAAAAGACAAAGGAAGTTTCTGTATGTATATCGACGGCGAGTGGTATGAAGTAAAACCTTCATTTGATACAGGAAACGATCCGGTACAATCACTTGATGTAAGCGTTCTTCAGAATCATATACTTAAACCGGTTTTCAGTATTGATGATCCGAGAACGAGCAAGAAAATAGATTTTATCGGCGGCATAAGAGGAACTAAGGAACTTGTTAAGCTTGTAGATTCCGGTAAATTTAAAGCGGCGTTTTCGATGTATCCGACTTCTATGCAGGATTTAATGGATGTTTCCGACAGCGGAAATGTTATGCCTCCAAAGTCGACATGGTTTGAACCGAAACTGAGAGACGGATTGATAGTTTATCAGATATAGTTCGGAGGAATTATGGGTGAAATGGAAGATCTCAGAGAAAAACTTGAGGAGCTTGAAAAAGATAATACATATCTTCGTAAGCTTCTCAAGGGCTACGAAGAGATAATGAAACTTCATGAGAAAGAAATCGATAATGACGAATCGATAATTGAAATGTATGAGCAGATGCTTGAATATGAACGTAAAGAGATGAAGCGTATAAACGATACGGCGAAAGCTTATGAGAACGCTTCAGAGCTCGGCAGGGAAGAACTTGATGCGGCTTTGAAAAAAGTGCGTGATCTTGAATTGCAGAATGCTGAACTCAAAAAGCAGAAAATTGAGAGTTTGAATAAATAAATATGATTTTAACGTATGTTCTAGTCTTTGTTTTCTTTGTGCTCTTTGCCATTTTCGGGCTCTATATGCTGAGCACGTATTTTTTTCCGCGCAGGCTTGATGAAATCGCGGAAATGATAAAAAAGGGACAAACTAAACTTGCCATCAAAAAACTCGAAGATGTTCTTGCGAAAGATGATCACAATGTTTACGCCCATTTTCTTCTTGGTGAAGCTTTTACTAAAGAAGGAAACGGGCAATATGCCGTTCTTGAATACCGTCAGGTTCTGAAATACGCCACTCCGAATGATAAAATAAGCGAAAAGGAAGTTCGTTCAAAACTTGCACGTATTTTCAAAGATCAGAAAAAGGTCAATGACGCGAAAAATGAATATCTCATGCTCACCAAGCTTGATCCGAATAACTTTGAGAATTATTACGAGCTCGGTGTTCTGTTTTATGATTCAGGAATGGTTGATAAGGCGGGTCCGTATCTAAGAAAAGCCACCGAGCTGAATACTAAGCATTCAAATTCCTTTTATTATTACGGTCAGAGTCTTTACCGTACAGGTAACAATAAAGACGCTAAAAATGCGCTTATGGAAGCGATAAAACTTGATCCGTCAAACTTCAAAGCGCATTATTTTCTTGGTCTTGTCCTGCGCCAGCTTGGTGATCCGGACTGGGCGATTAAGGAATTTGAAGTTGCTCAGAAAAGTGAAGATATCAAAACGAAATGTTTTCTTGCCAAGGGTACTTGCTATATGGAAAAAGAGCAGTACCCGAAGGCGGTAATTGAATTTGAGCGCGGTCTGAAATCAGTATCGCGCGGAAGCGATACCGAACTGAATATGAGATATTTTCTTGCTGCGGCATATGAAAAGCAGAGAGATATGCATTCTGCAATATCAAACTGGGAACGCATTTATGAAGTAAATAAAAAATTCCGTGATGTTGAACAGAAACTCAAGCAGAATGAAGAGTTCCGTCAGGATGATCACATCAAGGATTTTCTTATAGCGACATTATCAAATTTCGAGCTGACCACTCGAAAGCTGATTGAACATCTTGGTCTAGAAATTCAGGAAACCAAGGTTATAAGCGATGTGGATATTGAAATTTTCGCATCCGAACCAGACGATAAAAGAAGAAATACAAGAAGAACTAATAAACTTATACGTATAATACGTACAACTGACAGTGTCGGAGAATCTTTTTTAAGAAAGCTTCATGAAGGTATGAAATTCCGTAATGCACAGAGAATTGTTGTAATATCAACCGGTGATTTAAGCCGTGAAGCTATAGATTTTGCCAATACACGTCCGATTGAACTTTATGGAAAAGCACAGCTGATAGAAATGCTC
>DAOMHE010000185.1:0-1189 GCA_035430785.1 Spirochaetota bacterium
GAACTGATGTACGCGGATCAGGCCTCTTGTATCGCGTCCGGCAGATCCCGCTTCGCGGCGGAAACATGAAGACTGACCGGTAACATAAACCGGGAGTTTTTCACCCTCAAGTATTTCATCTCTGTAAAGATTAGTCAAAGTAACTTCGGCAGTCGGAATAAGCGAAAGTCCGTCGCGCTCCATTCTGTAATATTCATCTTTAAATTTCGGGTACTGCCCGGTTCCTATCATTGATTCATCATTGACCAGAAAAGGAGCGAATATTTCAGTATAACCGTGTTTGTTCGTATGAAGATCGAGCATGAACGAAAGAATAGCACGTTCGAGTTTTGCAGCAAGATTCTTGTAAACGTAAAAACGCGCTCCGGAAAGTTTTACACCGCGTTCGAAATCAAGTATATCCAGATCAGTTCCCAGATCATAATGCGCTTTAGGTGCAAAATCAAAAGAAGGCTTCTCCCCATGAACTCTGACTACAACATTGTCTTTTTCATCGTTTCCAACCGGAACGGATGAATGAAGTATATTTGGAACTGAAAGAATCATTTCGTTGTATCTGTCATTAAGAGCAGCTATTTCAGCTTCATTTTTTTCTATTTTCGAATTAACTTCATTAACCTGATTCATGACGGCTGACGCGTCACTGCCTTCTCTTTTTATGTTTCCGACTTCCTTTGAAAGTTTATTTCTTGATTCACGGAGAACATCGCATTCTTTTCCGAGTGATAGCATTTTTGAATCAAGCTCGGACAATGCGGTCAGATCAACCGCCGATTCCATTTTCCGAATTTTAAGCACTCTTTTAATTTCGTCTGGATTTTCTCTTAAAACTTTAGGATCTATCATAATTCCTCCGGAAAAAGGTTTGAAACGCGGAAAGCAAAAAAGACACCAGCTAAGGTGTCTTTCGGAATAATTCGCGCCAGAGAGGATTCGAACCTCTGACCTACGGCTTAGAAGGCAGTTGCTCTATCCACTGAGCTACTGGCGCATATTTCGGGGCGAGAGGATTTGAACCTCCGGCCCTCTGCTCCCAAAGCAGATGCGCTACCGGACTGCGCCACACCCCGTAATAATGCCACTTAATAGAATCAGCGTGATTGTGTCAATATTTTATTGAAAACTATCTGCCGAAAAATTCCTTAAGATAAGGAACTAATTCCTTACGTTGTAACCTTTTAATTTCCTT
>DAOMHE010000185.1:1289-4487 GCA_035430785.1 Spirochaetota bacterium
AAAATTCCTTAAGATAAGGAACTAATTCCTTACGTTGTAACCTTTTAATTTCCTTTGTTTTTCTGTCAAGCGCTTCTATGTCTCCTGTGTCAAAAAAACTTTTTCCGACTGTAATTCTCACAGGAAGACCGATAAGATCCGCATCAGCAAACTTAATTCCCGGAGAATTTTTTCTATCATCATAAAGAGCATCGAATCCAGCTTTTTTTATTTCGTCATATATGTCGGCAATTTTCTTTTCGTCTTCCTCTGTCTTGCATATCCCGACAATATGAACATCAAACGGAGCAACTTCCTTCGGCCACATCAATCCCTTCTCATCATGGTTCTGTTCTATAACCGCAGCAAGAGTTCTTGTTACGCCGATTCCGTAACATCCCATGATCGGATTCGCAGGACGACCGTTTTTATCAAGAAAAGTGAAATTCATTGCTTTGGTATATTTATAGCCCAGTTTAAAGATATGACCTACTTCAATTCCCTTGGTTGCGGATAATTTCCGGCCGCATTCAGGGCAAGCATCACCTTCAACAGCCGTTACGAGATCAGCTTCTTCCTTAATTTCAAAATCACGTCCGGGATTTACACCCTTATAGTGATAGTCTTTTTCATTAGCTCCTGTTATCGCATTAAATGTATTTTTTACAGATAAATCGAAAACTATACGGACACCACTGATGCCGATCGGACCGGCGAAACCAACAGGAGATTTTGTTGCTTCAAATATTTTATCATCGGAAGCCAGTTCAAGTTCAACACAGCCGAGATAATTTTTCAGTTTTATTTCATTTATCTCGCGGTCACCGGTTACAACGGCCATAACCGTTTCGCCGTCCGCAGTATATAGAATTGATTTCAGAAACTTGTCAGCTTCAGTCGAAAAGAACTTCGCCAGGTCATCGATGGTTTTAACATCAGGAGTATGAACTTTCTCAAGTTCACCGGAAACGGAACCGGTTTTTTCTTCACGCTTAAAAACAGCTTTCTCCTGATTTGCTCTGTATGAACAAGACCCGCAGATTAAAAGAGTCTCTTCTCCTACTTCACTCGCAACCATAAACTCTTCAGATGCACTTCCGCCCATGTTTCCGGTATCAGCCTGAACCGGAATTGTCGCAAGACCGCATCTGTCGAATATTTTTCTATAAACAGAACGCATGGTCTGATAAGATTTATCCAATCCTTCCTCGTCAACATCGAAAGAATAAGCATCTTTCATAATGAATTCTTTGCTTCTAATCACTCCGAACCGAGGACGGATTTCATCGCGGAATTTTGTATTTATCTGATAGGCATTAATAGGCAGTTCCTTGTACGAAGTTACAGTCGAACGCACGGCGTTTGTAAAAGCTTCTTCATGTGTCGGCCCGAGAGCGTATTCAAGATTATTTCTGTCTTTAATCCTGAACATTTCCGGCCCCATGGTATTCCACCTGCCGGATTCTTTCCATAAATCAGCATTTGTAAGTTCCGGCATCAGAAATTCGAGCGCACCGGAATTATCCATCTCTTCACGTACTATATTTATTATCTTTCTGAGAGCTTTGTGGCCTAGAGGAAGATATACATACATTCCGGCTGATTCTTTCCTGACAAGCCCGGCACGCATCATTAGGCGATGACTTGATACCACCGCATCTGAAGGATCTTCTTTCATTGTTGGAATTAAATATCTTGAATATCTCATAATACCTCGTAATAATTGACCGTCAGAATATAAACAGACTAAGTCATGTCAAGCAAAAGGAATCTTAAGGGATTATTCATAATTTCTTTATATAATATTTACAGGGCTTTAACTATCTTCCTTATCAAAGACAGTTAAAGCCGCCCGTGCGGAATGGAGATAATATGCAAATACACCTTGAAGAAGAACTCGGCCAGCTCAAAGAAATGCTTTTCAGAATGAGCGACTTATCGCTTGAAGCAATTGCCGACGCGGTCGAATCTCTGAAAACCCAGGATCTTTCTCTTTCAAAAAAAGTCACCAAAAATGATAAAGAAATCGATCAGATGGAAAAAGACATAGATGAGTTGTGCCTGAAAATAATAGTCACCCAACAGCCCGCAGCATCAGATCTCAGATTTATTCTCAGCGTAATGAAAATAAACACCGATCTCGAACGCATTGCAGATCTCGCCTCTACAATCGCAAGACAGACTAAAAAACTTGCCGGACAGATTCTGGTAAAGCCTCTAATAGATATTCCCCGTATGGCTGAAATATCCGCCGAAATGATGAAATTCTCATTGCTAGCCGTATCAGAAAAGAGCACAGAAAAAGCAGTGAAAGTTCTCGAAATGGATAAAATGCTTGATGAACTTGACAGCCAGATATACCGGGAACTATACTCATATATGCTTGAGAATCCTTCTGTCATAGCTCAAGCCATGGCACTTATAAAAGCGTCAAAGTCGCTTGAAAGAATCGGGGATCACATCAAGAATATTGCCGAACGCGCGGTTTATTACATTCAGGGTGACGACATCCGTCATCTTTCAAAAAGCAAATTTAAAGCGCTTCTCGACCAGGAAGAAAGATGAAAAAAAAGATTTATGTTCTCGATGACGAAGAAGATATACTTGAAATTATTAAAATCAATCTGGACTCTGCGGGATACGAAACCCGTACATTTTCCAGACCGTCACTTGCAAAAGCTGAACTTGCAAAAGGAAGTATTCCCGACTTGTTTATTCTCGACATAATGATGCCGGAAGAAGACGGTTATGAATTCTGCCGTTACGTAAAATCAAAAAATTCCTTAAAGGATATTCCCGTAATATTTCTTTCAGCTAAAACCGACGAATTCGACAAAGTTCTCGGTTTGGAGCTTGGAGCCGACGACTACGTACCGAAACCATTCAGCGTAAAGGAACTATCTTCAAGAGTAAAAGCCGTACTCAGACGCTGCTCAAACAGCAAAGAAGAAACAGCTAACCAGGCAAAAGTTCTTTCATATAAAGGATTAAGCTATTTCCCGGAAGAATACAGAGTCAACGTGGACGGTACGGATATCAAATTGACAAAAACAGAGTTTGAAATTCTCGGGCTTTTTCTCCGCCATCCCGGCAAAATTTTCTCCAGAGACAACATAATAGACAGCATAAGAGGCAATGACATTTACGTTGTAGACAGAACAATTGATGTTCACGTCATGAATCTGCGTAAAAAAATCGGTTCTTACAAAAATATTGTTA
>DAOMHE010000186.1:0-4483 GCA_035430785.1 Spirochaetota bacterium
CATTCTGTTCTTGAAGCTATGACTATTGCCGGTTTTACAGTCGGCGCCAATCAGGGTTTCATCTATATCAGAGCTGAATACCCGCTTGCGATTCACAGACTTGAAATCGCAATAGCTCAGGCAAAAGAATACGGTCTTCTCGGAAAGAATATTCTCGGCACGGGATTCGATTTCGATATCGAACTTCGTCTCGGTGCTGGAGCATTCGTCTGCGGTGAAGAAACAGCTCTTCTCGCTTCCATCGAAGGAAAGCGCGGTATGCCTAAACCAAGACCTCCTTTCCCTGCGGTAAAAGGTCTTTGGGAAAAACCTACTGTTATCAATAACGTTGAAACTTATGCAAATATAGCGGTAATCATTCTTAAAGGCGGCGACTGGTTCGCTTCTATCGGAACTGAAAAATCAAAAGGTACTAAAGTATTCGCTCTTACCGGAAAGGTTGTTAACTCAGGTCTTATTGAAGTACCTATGGGTATCACTCTCCGCGAGATCGTTTTCGACATCGGAGGCGGTATCAAAGGCGGAAAGAAATTCAAAGCTGCACAGAGCGGCGGACCTTCAGGCGGTGTAATAGCAGCGGATTATCTTGATACTCCGATTGATTATGAAAACCTTCAGAAGCTCGGTTCCATCATGGGTTCAGGCGGACTCATCGTTATGGATGAAGACGACTGTATGGTTGACGTTGCGAAATTCTATCTTGACTTTACGGTTGATGAGTCTTGCGGAAAGTGTGCTCCATGCCGTGTAGGCGGAAAACAGCTCTATGGAATTCTTGAAAAAATTACCAAGGGCAAAGGTGAAATGAAAGACATCGACAATATGAGAGAAATCTCACTTGCGATGCAGAAAGCTTCTCTTTGTCAGCTTGGCGGAACTGCTCCGAATCCGGTAATCAGCACACTCAAATATTTTGAGGACGAATATCTCGAACACATCAATGAAGGCAAATGCCGTGCGGGCAAATGTAAGGATTTGATGAAGTTTGAAATTATAACTGACAAATGCGTCGGATGTACGGTTTGTGCGAGAAAATGTCCTGTCAACGCCATCACAGGCGAAAAACAGAAACCGCATGTTATCGATCAGAAGACTTGTATCAAGTGCGGAGTCTGCTTTGAAGCCTGCAAGTTCAAAGCGATAAGCAGGGGGTAAGGGAGGATAATATGAGTATGGTAAACATTAAAATAAACGGAACGCCGTACACCGTAAAAAGCGGCACTTCGATTCTGGATGCGGCAAAAGAAGCTCAGATAAATATTCCGACTCTCTGCTATCATCCCGATCTGACTCCATGGGCGTCTTGCGGTCTTTGTATCGTTAAGATGGAAGGTTCACCAAAGACTTTCAGAGCATGTGCGACAGCGGTTGAAGAAGGAAGATCTTATATAACTCATGACGCTGAAATCGTCAAAGTTAGAAAGACTACTCTTGAACTGATACTTTCACGTCATCCTAATGACTGTCTCAAATGCGGAAGAAATCAGGATTGCGAACTTCAGAGACTTTCTGCTGAGTTCGGTATCAGAGAAGTTCCTTTTGAACAGAGACTTAGAGATCTTCCTAAAGATGAATCTACAACGTCTCTTGTATTTGATTATGAAAAATGCGTTCTTTGCGGAAGATGTGCTGAAGTATGTCAGGACATGCAGAATGTATGGGCTCTAGAATTTATCGGAAGAGGATTCGAAACAAGAGTTGCTGCAGCTGCAGGCGTTTCAATGGCTGATTCTCCTTGCGTAAAATGCGGCCAGTGCTCAGCTCATTGTCCAGTAGGCGCGATTTACGAAAAAGACGAAACAGCCAAGGTTTGGGACGTTCTTTGTTCGGCCGGCACTTGCACAGAATTGATGCCTGTGGTACAGATTGCTCCTGCGGTGCGTGTTGCGATCGGTGAATCTTTCGGTTACGAGCCGGGTGAAATCACAACCGGTAAACTTTATGCTGCTCTCCGCAAGCTCGGATTCAAAGCTGTATTCGATACGAACTTCAGTGCCGATCTTACAATCATGGAAGAAGCGACTGAATTTGTAACAAGATTTACAAAGAAGACAGAACAGCTTCCTCTTATCACTTCTTGCTGTCCTGCTTGGATTGATTATCTTGAAAAATATGACCACGATATGATCGCACATTTCTCAACAGCTAAATCTCCTCAGCAGATGCTTGGAGCGATGGCTAAGACTTATTATGCCGATCAGGTTAAGAAAAGCGCGAAGGATATCTTCATGGTATCAATCATGCCTTGTACAGCGAAGAAATTCGAAACAGTCAGAAATGACGACATGAGTTCGAGCGGCGCACAGGATGTTGATGTTGTTCTTACAACAAGAGAACTTGCGAGAATGTTTAAACAGGCCGGAATTGATTTCAGAAATCTTCCTGAAGAAAAAGCCGATTCTGTGCTCGGAAATTACACCGGTGCAGGTACAATCTTCGGTGCAACAGGCGGAGTAATGGAAGCGGCTCTTAGAACTGCTTACAACTTTGTTACTGGCGAAGATCTTAAAGCAGTTGATTTCAACGATGTCCGCGGTCTTGACGGAGTCAAGGAAGCGGTTATTGATATCAAAGGAACTAAGGTTAATGTTGCCGTTGCTCACGGTCTTGTTAATGTACAGTATGTGCTTGATAAGGTTGCTGCTGCAAAAGCTAAGGGAGAAAAACTTCCTTATGACTTTATCGAAGTTATGGCATGCCGCGGTGGATGTGTAGGCGGAGGCGGACAGCCTTACGGAGCTACTGATGAAGTCAGAGCGAAACGTGCTGCCGGTCTTTACACTGATGATGAAAAGAGCGTTAAGAGATGTTCTCATCACAACCCTGAAATTGTCGCGATCTATGATAAGTATCTCGGCAAACCTGGTTCAGAAAAAGCGCATCATCTTCTTCATACTCATTATAAGGCCCGTAAGCTTTATAATAAATAAGTGAATTCAAAGGGACGAGGGGCTCAGTCGCCGCCCCTCATCCCTTTGAGATCCCACTCCTGGCTTTTGTCGGGCGAATTCCTCGCACCGGCTTTGCCGGATGCTGCGGTCGCCCGTTACGAGGCGCTTTTTGCAAACTTCCTGTTTGCGAGTGAAGCGCCTCGATAGCGGTTATCGTACCGCTTGAGTGTCGCTCTTCGAGCGACATTTTTTTTGTCTTTATCTATCATTCTTTTATTCCTTTGAATACACGGCCGCTCCTCATCCTGTGTGCCAGGACGGCACTAATCCAACGCGGGCAGGATGACAAAAAGCGTTGGACAGAGAGATCCCACTCCTGGCTTTTGGCTGGCGAATTCCTCGCACCGGCTTCGCCGAATGGTTTAGGTGTTCATGCTATTATTTAATTTTTTTTTGTTTGGCTTATTGGTTCTTATCTTGTGAAGATTGTCAGGAGTGTTATTACTGTTAGGATGATCGTTATGCCGGCGCCCATTGCCCACATCATTACTGTAAATTTTTTGTTCACGTCTTCGAAACGTTTGTCCACTGCCTCGAATCGTTTATCCATCTGATTGAATCCGAATTGCATCAATTCGCGCTGGGCTTTCAGTTCTTCCTCTATGCGGGTCATGCGTTCTATCAGCTGTATATCGTAGGGACGGAGCTGAATCACATTACTTTTCGCGCTGATGCGGTCAAAATTTGATTCGATATACGAACCTATCTGTTCAAGCTGTTCTTCTGTTAATTTCATTGCCGTACTCATTACTTACCTCAATTTATTAGGAATTTTATACTTTGTCAATTATATAAACGTAATTGAGAGGGATGTTTTCGCGGAAAAATAAAAATAATCACTGAAGTCCACCTCTGAGGTGTAGGTTTTCGCGGCGGGGAGGGTTAGTATTGGTTTATTAATATTGACAGACGGAATATTATTGTTTAGAAAGTTTTAGAGTATGTATGCTGAAAAACCTATGGCGCGAGAATGAGAATTTATTATAACGACGTGATGTGATTTTTTCTGTGAATCACAGAAACATGTAGTATGAAGCAAATATAATAAGAATGGAATTAACTAATGATTAAAACCGAAACCAAGCAGTTTCAATATGAAATACAAGCCTATCAGGAAAACTGTGTAAACAATATTGTCAGTCTTTTTGAAAAATTGCGTCAGAGAATTAACTTTGTTGAAGTGATGGAAGAGCATCATAAAATAAATAAATACAATTTCCCGATCCAAGATACCAAAAACATAGATATCATGATGGAAACAGGAACGGGAAAAACATTTACTTTCATTAAAACCATTTTTGAACTGAACAGGAATTTCGGTTACAAGAAATATATCATTCTTATTCCCACTGTACCAATTAGGGAAGGAACAAAATCAAACCTGGACGACACTAAAGATTATTTCAAGAGTTATTACGCTAATCAAAAAGAAAAAGAGATTGAAGCCTTTGTTTATGAAGGAGGGAACCTTTCAGCGGTTAAACAATTTATCGGCACTTCGCATTTGTCTGTATTAGTTATGACACCGAGTT
>DAOMHE010000187.1:0-4448 GCA_035430785.1 Spirochaetota bacterium
TGATAAAATTGTTTTTGAGGATGATTTCAATTCTGGGAAACTTGATAAATCTGTTTGGTCGGTGTCAAATCAGGGATTAAACTGGAATAATGAAGATCAGGCTTATACGCCTGATAACGTTTCGGTCGAAAACGGAAAACTTATACTTACGGCGAGAAGAGAGTCGTGGAAAGGATTATCGCTTAGAGCGGATAATCCAGGAATAACAGTTTCTGCAGAATATACTTCCGGTGAGGTTAATTCAAATTTGTCATGGAAGTATGGTCGTTTTGAGGCAAAGATTAAGGTGTCGTCTACAAAAGGTATTCTTTCAGCTTTCTGGATGACGCCTGTAGACGGAACCTGGCCGCCTGAAATCGACATAGTTGAAGTTCTTGGACATGATTTATCTAGGGTATATTTTACCAATCATTATGGGTATCAATCTGCGCATGGAATGGTTAACGGGAGCCATTTATTTAAGGAAGATTTGTCACGGGAATTTCACATCTATTCAGTTGAGTGGGATAAAGATTCAATAAGATGGTTTGTAGACGGAATTTTTTATTTTTCGTCGGAAAGGGGTGTCCCTTCAAAACCATTCATTATTCGATTCAGTCTTCCTGTCGGACCTGATTGGGAAGGAAATCCTGATTCCACTTCAGTTTTTCCTTGTAGACTGGAAATAGATTGGATTAAGATTTATCAGTAAATAATAAATATTTCACACTTATTCTCTAAAATATGACAAATATGTGAATTCTGAAGATATTGAAAACATTAGTCTTGACAATATCAGCCCATAAAATAAATTAATTGTGACATTGGGGAATTTCTTCCTTATATTGTCGATCTATTGACTCAATATCTGAATTTCTTCGAGCTAACCATTTCAGAATATTGAAAGATCATTTTAAATATCTCGAGGTGTAATAATGGCACGGTCTATGCAGACTATGGACGGGAATATGGCGGCAGCCCATGTTTCCTACGCTTTCACAGAAGTGGCGGCGATCTATCCTATTACCCCTTCATCAAATATGGCAGAATATACTGATGAATGGGCGGCAAAAGGAAAGAAAAATATTTTCGGCGAACCGGTAAAGGTTGTTGAAATGCAGTCGGAAGGAGGAGCAGCGGGAGCTGTTCACGGTTCCCTTCAGGCCGGAGCTCTGACTACCACATATACGGCTTCTCAGGGTCTTCTTTTGATGATTCCTAACATGTACAAAATCGCGGGAGAACTTCTTCCAGGTGTTCTTCATGTTTCGGCTCGTGCTCTTGCGTCTCATGCACTTTCGATTTTCGGAGATCACACTGACGTTTATTCCACAAGACAGACAGGTTTTGCAATGCTCTGTACAGGAAGCGTTCAGGAAGTAATGGACATCGGTTCTGTTGCTCATCTTGCAGCAATAAAATCCCGTGTTCCTTTTCTTCATTTCTTTGATGGTTTCAGAACTTCTCACGAAATTCAGAAAGTTGAAGTTGTTGATTATGCTGAACTCGCTAAACTTGTAGACATGGATGCGGTTAAGAAATTCAGAGAGGAAGCTCTCAATCCTAATCATCCGGTTACAAGAGGAACTGCGCAGAATCCTGACGTGTTTTTCCAGGCTCGCGAAGCTTGCAATAAATTTTATGATGCTGTTCCTGATATTGTTGCAGATTACATGAAAAAAATGTCTGCGATTGTCGGAAGAGAATATAAACCTTTCGTTTATTACGGTGCACCTGAAGCAGAAAACATCATAGTTTGTATGGGTTCAATCAGCGAAACAGTCCGTGAAACAATTGACTATCTTAACAATAATGGTGAGAAAGTCGGTGCGGTAATTGTTCATCTTTTCAGACCTTTCTCTACTAAATATCTTTTTGATGTAATGCCTAAATCTGTTAAACGCATAGCGGTTCTTGACAGATCAAAAGAGCCTGGTTCGGCTGGTGAAGCGCTTTATCTTGATATTAAGAGCGTTTTCTACGGAAAACCAAATGCTCCGATGATTGTCGGCGGAAGATACGGTCTTTCTTCAAAAGATACTACTCCTGCAATGATCGCATCAGTTTATGACAATCTAAAAATGAAAGAGCCTAAGGACAGTTTTTCTGTCGGTATCGTAGATGATGTGACTTTCCAGTCGCTTCCTATGAAAGAAGATATTTCAGTTGTTCCTCAGGGTACAATTGAGTGTAAGTTTTTCGGTCTCGGTTCAGATGGAACTGTTGGTGCGAATAAAAACTCAATTAAAATCATCGGTGATCATACTGATATGTATGCTCAGGCATATTTTGCTTACGATTCAAAAAAGAGCGGTGGTTTTACCGTATCGCATTTGAGATTCGGAAACAAACCAATCAGATCGCCGTATCTTGTTAACACTCCTGATTTCGTATCATGCTCACAGCCTTCTTATCTTGATAAATACGATATGCTCAAAGGAATCAAAAAGGGCGGAACTTTCCTTCTTAATTCAATTTGGGATGCAGAAGAAACAAAGAAACATCTCCCAGAGAAAGTTAAGAAACAGCTTGCAGATGCTGATGTTAAATTTTATATCATCAATGCTACAAAAATTGCCGAAGATCTCGGAATGACAGGTAGAACTAACACTATCCTTCAGTCTGCTTTTTTCAAACTTTCAGCTGTTATTCCTTATGATGAAGCTGTAAAATATATCAAAGAAGCTATCAAAAAATCATACGGCAAAAAAGGCGACGATGTCGTTAAAATGAATAATGATGCTGTGGATAAAGGTTCTAACGAACTCGTTAAGATCGAAATCCCTGCTGAATGGAAATCTCTTAAAGCGGCTCCTCTATCTGCTGGAAACCCTAATGCTCCTGAATTCGTTAAAAACGTCGTTGAAGTTATCAATGGTCAGGATGGGGATCTTCTTCCTGTTAGTGCATTTGCCGGAAGAGAAGACGGAACATTCCCTAACGGAACTACTGAATTCGAAAAACGCGGAATCGCGGTTAATGTGCCTGAGTGGGTATCTGATACTTGTATTCAGTGTAACCAGTGTGCTTATGTGTGTCCTCACGCTGTAATTAGACCATTCCTTATCAGCGAAGACGAAAAGAAAAAGATCCCGGCTGATATCAACACAATTAAAGCTGTCGGAAAAGGACTCGAAGCATATTCTTTCAGAATGCAGGTTTCTCCTCTTGACTGTACAGGTTGCGGAAACTGTGCTGACGTTTGTCCTGCTCCAAAAGGCAAGGCTCTTGTTATGAAGCCTCTTGAATCTCAGCTTAAAGAAGCTGATCATTGGCTCGCTATTGAGAAAAACGTAACTTATAAGAGCAGCATAACCGGAACAGGTAATGTTAAGAATTCGCAGTTTGCTCAGCCTCTTTTTGAATTCTCAGGAGCATGCGGCGGTTGCGGTGAAACCCCTTATATTAAGCTCATCACACAGCTTTTCGGCGATAGAATGATGATTGCCAATGCTACAGGATGTTCATCTATTTACGGCGGTTCTTGCCCTTCAACTCCTTATAGAGTGAATGCAAAAGGCCAGGGTCCTGCATGGGGTAACTCACTATTCGAAGATAATGCGGAATACGGTCTTGGTATGTTCCTCGGTGTTCGTCAGATGAGAGACAGAATCGAAAGATTCATGACTGAAGCTATGGCTGCCGGTGCAACCGGTGATGTAGCAGAAGCTTTCAAAGCATGGATCGAAAACAAGAACAACGGTGAGAAATCAAGAGAAGTTTCAGACAAAGTTGAAGCCGTTCTTTCAGGCAGAAGCGAAGCCTGGGCGAAAGATATTATGAACCTCAAACAGTATCTTGTTAAAACAAGCCAGTGGGTATTCGGCGGAGACGGATGGGCATATGACATCGGTTACGGCGGACTTGATCATGTTCTTGCTTCCGGCGAGGATGTAAATGTTCTTGTTGTAGATACTGAAGTTTATTCAAATACAGGCGGACAGGCATCTAAATCTACTCCGGTAGCTGCAATCGCTAAGTTTGCCGCAAGCGGAAAACGCATACGCAAAAAAGATCTCGGACTCATGGCTGCAAGCTATGGTTATGTTTACGTAGCTCAGGTTTCTATGGGTGCTAATCAGGCTCATTACTATAACGTTCTCAAAGAAGCTGAAGCTTATCCAGGTCCTTCACTTATCATTGCTTACGCTCCTTGTATCAACCACGGTCTCAGACAGGGTATGGGTAAAACTCAGCTCGAAGCAAAACAGGCTGTTGAGTGCGGATACTGGCATCTTTGGAGATACAATCCGCTTCTTGAAAAAGAAGGAAAGAATCCTTTCAGTCTTGATTCAAAAGAACCTGATTGGTCAAAATTCCAGAGCTTTATCGGCGGTGAAGTTCGTTACACTTCTCTCAAGAAAGAATTCCCTGATGTCGCTGAAGAATTATTCAAAGCGAGTGAAGAGAATGCTAAATGGAGACTTGCAACTTACAAACGTCTTGCCGAACAGAAATGGTAATTCAGG
>DAOMHE010000188.1:0-4387 GCA_035430785.1 Spirochaetota bacterium
TGGAACGGTGAGCTTCGGTAAAAATGCAGCACAGGAAGTTTTATCTGTATTTTTCGATCAGGCAGATAAGGATAAGGAACGTGAACTGTTTGTTCTGTGTTCTTACCAGAAAGGAAATGATTCTTTTGTTGAGACTGCAGTTTATAACTGGACTAAAAATAAATTTGTAAGAGAACCTAAACTGGAACAGAAATTAAAAAATCTATCTCCTGCTATTAATGTCCGCAGGGCACTAAGAGCCATGGAAAAAAATTCCAAGGGATAATTTTCTAAATATTGATTATGTATGAGCAGCCCCGGCAAGATAAATTCGGCCGGGGTTTTTTGTGCAAGAATTTATGTCGGGATAAAAGGTAATAAATACTATTGCTGAAAAATTATTTTTATTATATATTATGAAGAGGCTCTGAAATAGCATATGATTAAAAATAAATTAATTCTAATTTCTGCATTGGCATTCTCCGCTTGCGGCAGTGAGGAAAGTTCTGATGCGACAGATGAAGAAAGGTGGATCCAGTTAAAAGAAAACGCGGTTGTTGTAAATGAACTTCCTTCAGAATTTAATACGCCTTATATGCAAAAGCTGTCTACTATGGGATGGGAAGATGGGATTCATATCAGCCGGGATGGTCTTGTTTTGTATTGCGTTTATGTTCCGGGAGATATGCTTTCTTTTAGTTTAGCAGGACTCGATCCTGATCAGTTCGGTCCTTATTTGCGCGGACCTTTGTATGGAATGGATCTAATATCAAACCCTGCAGGACGAACTTCATGGATACATGGTGATATTTTATATTCGCATAGAAACTCTGTGTCGGAAAGATTTTCTAGCTGGACGAATTCCGGAGTTTCTAAATCTGTTTTTAGCGAAGGAGCTCCGTTTTCTTATAGAAAAAGCGGTTCAGTTTACGAAAAGTTTGTTTATAACTCAAACAACAAAGCTCCGACATATGATCTTGATATTTGGAGTGTTGATAATACAGGATTGAATCCATCCGGTTCAGGAGCGCCTCTTGCGAATTTTCCTCACTCAGATTATACCGAGGATAATCCTGATATGGAGAATGTCGGAAGCAATACTGTTGTTTTGATGTTTGACAGCAATGATTATCCGGGCGGGCTGGGAAGTCATGATATATACTATTCAATCAGCAATGATAACGGGGCAAACTGGTCTGCTGTTAATAATCTGAGTACGGTAAATACTGCTTTGCAGGAACATCAGCCTCATTTGTACAAAAATAGCGAAGGAGACTACTTCTTGTATTTCTCCGCAACAAACAGCGATGGAAAACTTGCCGTGTTCAGGGTTAAACAGCAGAATCCCGGTGATTGGAACAGCTGGGGTAGCCGTCAGCTGGTTGTCTCCGCGGGAAACACGGCAGGAGTAGGAGAACCTACACTAACTGATAATGGAGACCTGTCCTTTGTTGTTGTTTATGAAAACAGAGATGGCGGAAATTACGACCGTTATGATGCGGATCCGTGGTTTATGCCGAAACGTTAATTTGTAAAAGAAACAACTGATAAGTTAGCGGCATTTATATGTTTAACTATTTGTTGTAGGCATAACATAATTAATAACTTGATTTTTTTGCTTTTTATGTTAGCATTACCGTGTTTCAAACGGAGTTGGTAATGATTTTGTCTGCTGAACAAATTTCTACTTCAAATGATGTAGAGGCCGATGTAGTCGGTTCTATTTTTATTTTTGAAGCGGATTTTTTCCGTTCGATGCATTTGTGTGATTCTTTCTGGGGCATCTTCCGAACAATGGTAAAAGGCGGAGCCAGAAGGATAATTATAGATATGAAAAATCTTGATTTTGTAGACAGCATTGGAATTTCCGTTTTAATAAACGCTTCAAAACTTATAAAATCCGTCAAAGGCGCCCTCGTTATAACCAATATCTCGGAAAATGTTGAAGTGATGCTTAAGCCGCTTGATATTTCGCGGTTCTTTTTTGTAATGGATAATAATTCAGAGGCCCGTACCTTTTTGACCGGAGGAAAATTTTAAATTGCAGATAGATATTGTCAGCCTTTCGCCTGCGGATAGTATTTCAGATTCGGCGGCAGTATATAAAATTGTGATGCCGAAAGAAGTTGATTATGAGGTTTCGCGTGAAGTCTGGCTTGTTTTAAAAACATTAATCGACGGCGGTGCCAAGTATTTATATGCCGATTTCAAGGAAAATGAAGAGATTGACAGCTCAGGTTTGAGCATGCTGATCCGTCTGGCAAATCTTGTTAAGGAAAAGAAAGGAAAAGTTGCTGTTGCAAATCTTTCTCAGAAAAATCAGCGTCTTCTGTCAATGGTTAATGTTCCTGAGTCTATTTCAGTATTTTCTTCAGAAACAGATCTTCTCGATTCTTTCCGCTAATTGCTTGACATCTATACGTGCGTATAGTTATTGAAGCTATGAAAAAAACACAGGTTCTTACAGAAAAGCAAAATGAAGTTTTTCAGTATATAAAAACAATAATCGATGATACCGGTCTTCCCCCGACTGTCAGAGAAATTGCTGAAAGATTTTCGATGACGGCTAAAGGCGCATATGATCACCTGAAGGCTATTGAAAAGAAAGGTTTTATCCGTTGCGGCCAGAATAAGTCGCGTGCTATCGAAATTCTCATCGGAAAATCCGAAGAGAAGAAAAACACTGTTTCAATTCCTTTGGTTGGAAGAATTGCCGCGGGTCTGCCGGTTTTTGCTGAAGAGAATATTGAAGATTATATCGAGTTTCCAAAAGACTATATCGGTAGGGGTGAATTTTTCGCTCTCAGCGTTAAGGGAGATTCGATGACAGGTGCCGGAATTTTTGACGGTGATATAGTTTTAATCAAAAAACAAAACAGAGCGGAAAACGGAAATATAGTGGCTGCTCTGGTTGAAGGCGAAGCAACATTGAAAACTCTGCAGCTTAAGGATAGTAAAGTTGTTCTTCGTGCAGAGAATCCCTCATATTCCCCGATTATGTCGGATGATATAAGTATTATGGGCGTTCTTTCAGGATTGATGCGTTTTTACCATTAAATTTTTGGATTAATAGCTCTTCGATTAATTAGTTGACAATTATATTTTTTCCCTTACAATTATTTTCGATCAGAGTTGGCTGAATGCGAATTAATATTTAATTTTTACGCTTTAGATGCCGATAAAGTAACGAGAGTGTCCTTCCTATGGACAACTTTCATTCTTCAGTATTGTGAGATATCTTGAAGAAATTCTACGTGATTAAATTTTTATAAAAGGAGTTGTCGCAAATGAGAAAGGAGTTAAAATCCTTATTGTTGCCGGTTCTGGTAGGATTTCTAGTTATTGCGGTAAGCGACTACAAAATCTTTGCTCAGGATGCAGGTGCTACTACGGCTGCAGAAACAAAGGAAGGAACCAAAAAGAAACAGGACGGTCTTGTTCAGGACTGGCTTAATGATTTTGAAGAGTGTGAAGACTGGCGAGCCAATGCGACTTGTCCTCTCGGCGACACAAAAATTCGTAAATATCCGGGAAAACCTTCGACTATAAAGGACGATGGTACTGTTGAACCGGTTGATATACCTTTGGAAGATGATAACGGCATTGTTCACAAGAACGAGCATGTTCTTGGCGTAAAAACCTACTTTATAGACAGAGGTTTTGACCGTGTTGAAATTCTTCCTCCGAACGAGTACATTATCCGCGGTAAGGCTAAGGAAATAAAAGTGTGGGTTTTGGGAAGAAAGATGAGACACACTCTTTTTGTTAAACTTAGAGATTATAGAGGACATATTCATAAAATTAAAATCGGAAAACTTGATTTCTGGGGATGGAGAGAGATGAGCGTTGTCGTTCCCGGCTGGCTTCCACAGTCACCAAGTTACGCTTTTCTTGATAAGAATCTTCATTTCGTCTCTTTATTTATAGAAAGTGATCTTTATGAAGTTCCGGGTACGTTCTACTCGTACTTTGATAACCTGACAGTTATTACAGATCTTTCTGAGTTTACCGGAGATCCTAATATCAGAGACAACTGGTAATATTCAGTAAAAAGGCAAGTGCGCTAAGGCGGAGGAAAAAATGAGTATAGTAAAAATAAAAAGGATAACGGTTGCGGTTTTAACTGTAACTCTTGTGTTTGCTGCGAGCCGCTCCTTTTCAAAAATAGTAACAAATGTTCAGCCTGACATCAGTCAGGAAGAAGTTAGAGCTGTTGTAGTTGATGACTTCGAAACAGAAGAAATCAAATGGAATGTAGAAACTACACCTAAGATGCTTAAAGAAGAGGGTGACAATAAGAAGAGAAGAAACCCTGTTAAGCATGTTCAGTTGAAAACTGTTGAGGGTGGTCCTGCAGATTTAGCAGTTGAAAAATGGGCAGCAAACGGAAAAGGTCTTCAGAAAACAA
>DAOMHE010000189.1:0-4351 GCA_035430785.1 Spirochaetota bacterium
GATTTTGAGCGCGGTGTAAAACTTTCCGGAGCTCGTTTTTACGTTTATAAGAATCTTGCCGCAAAACTTGAACGTGCTATTCTTTCATTCATGCTCGACCTTCATACGAACAAACACGGTTATACTGAAATATTCGCTCCTTTTCTGGTAAATGATGATTCGATGATAGGAACCGGGCAGTACCCGAAATTTAAAGATGAATATTACAGAATGGAACGTGACGGACTTTCACTTATTCCTACTGCCGAAGTGACTCTGACTAATCTTTATAGAGATGAAATACTTGAGGGTGAAAAGCTTCCGGTTTATGTAACCGGTCAATCTTCATGTTTCCGCCGCGAAGCGGGATCTGCCGGACGCGCCACAAGAGGCCTGATCCGCGTACACCAGTTTCAGAAAGTTGAACTTGTTAAGTTCGTTGAACCGGAAACTTCTTTTGATGAACTCGAAAAGCTTGTTACCAATGCTGAAGAGGTTTTAAAACAGCTTGGGCTTCATTACCGCGTTATGCTTCTCTGCAGTGCTGATACTTCCGCGTCTTCTTCAAAAACTTATGATATAGAAGTCTGGATGCCAGGACTCGACAGATATGTCGAAATTTCTTCATGCTCGAACTTTCTCGATTATCAGGCGAGAAGAGCTAAGATCCGTTATAAGAAAAGCGGCGGAAAGGCTCAGCTTGTTCATACGCTTAACGGTTCAGGGCTTGCGGCTGGAAGAACTCTTGCGGCAGTTATGGAGAATTATCAGACTAAAGACGGGAATATTGAAATACCTGAAGTTCTCAAGCCGTATATGAGATAATTATACGGCCTGCATTTCGTCTGTTATAAAGGTGAAGTAACGGTTCATTCCGGTTATTGAAAAAAGATTTGTTATATCTTTGTTGATGTTCATGAGATAAAGTACAGTGTTTTTTGTTTTTAATCCCTGAAGGATTCGGACAAGGGAACCGAGAGACGAACTGTTCAGATACGGAACTCCCTTGAAATTCATTATAACTTTAGAATATCTTGCTGAAATATTGCTGAATACGAAATTTTCCAGATCCTGGGTTTCGTCGAAGGAAATGTCGCCCTCAATATCAAATATCTGACAGTTTTCCATGGTTCTAACTGATATTTTCATAGCTGCTCCGCCGAAATGAATTACCGGATAATTCTTTCAGACCTATAAAAAAATATCAAGTCAAATTAGAGTTATTATCTTTTCTCTTTTAGCGCATTCTATGCAGAGGCGGTATCCTTCTGAGGTTTTATCGCCTGCAGCTGCCGGAATGAAGTGGTGATTTAATGAATTTATTTCTTTTCCGCATTTAGAGCATTTCATGATTTACCCTCGCATAAGTATTATCGTCTGAGCCGTTATCTGCTAATTTCATTGATTAGTTTTCCAAGCGACTGATCTTCGCTGGTGATGGTCTTCTGATTAGCTTCATAACTTCTCTGAACTTCTATCATATCGACCATTTCACGGACGATATTGACATTCGATTTTTCAAGAAAACCCTGATATGTTTTAAAATTTTCAGCCTGAAAAGCCGGACCGGAAAGATCGGTTTCGGCATAGAGAGAATCACCTTCTTTCTTGATGAAACGAGGGTATTCAAAGTTTACAATCTTAAGCCGGTCAAGAACTACCTGATCCTGCCATGTGTTTTCTGTCATATCGACCGGACGGCGTGCGTCTCCGGCAAGCTCATTGTTGACTACTATTTCGCCGTTTTCCTTGACCATGAAATTGTTTTTCTGGACATTTATAATTCCGTTCTCTCCGATCACGGGATATCCCTCGTGAGTCATGAGAACTCCGTCCTGATTTATGGTAAATGAGCCGTTTCGTGTGTATCTTTCGCCTTTTTCAGTGAGAACAGTGAAAAAGCCCTTTCCTTCAAGGGCGAGATCGAATGAATTTTCGGTTCTCTGCATTGCGCCCTGCTCAAACTGCGTGAAAACCTCATTAACTTCAAGCCCTGTTCCGAGTTTTCCGACAAGCGGCATTGAGTCGTATGAGCCTGCTGGTACTATTCCGAGTCCGTCATCATTTATTCTTCTGATAAGCATGTCGGGAAATGCCTTGAAAATAGGCGTGTCGCGCTTAAAACCGGTCTGGTCGATATTCGCAAGATTATTGGATACTACATCCATTTTAGCCTGCTGTGCTATCATTCCGCTTGCGCCGGTATAAAGTGCTGTGTTCATATCAGAGAGATCCCCCTTTTTCTCTCTCAATATCGGCACCTATGCCCGATAACTTGCGACATAATTTTTCATATCCTCTGTCAGAGTGATAAATTCTTCTGATTTCTGTTGAACCTTTTGCGGCGAGTCCTGCTACAATTAGAGCTGCTCCTGCGCGTAAATCGCTCATCATGACAGGTGCACCGGAAAGCTCTTTAACTCCCTGAATGATAGCCGATCTGCCTTCAATTGTAACTTTAGCTCCCATTCGGCGTAATTCCGGAACATGTGTGAAACGGTTTTCGAATATCGTTTCAACCATAACGCTTATTCCCGGCAGAGTCGTCATCAGAGCCATCATCGGCGCCTGAAGATCTGTCGGAAAACCGGGATGAGGCATTGTCTGAACAAGAGCACCCTTTAATTCCCCTGATGTAGAAACTCTTACCCAGTCATTTCCGCTTTCAATAGAAAAGCCTGTTTCTTCGAGTGTTTTTATAAGAGCTGAAAAGTGCTCAGGTATTACTTTTGTTATGCGCACATTTCCGCGTGTGATTGCTCCGGCAAGAAGGTATGTGCCGGCTTCGATTCTATCCGGCATTACGCTGTATTCAGCAGGCTTTAATGATTTTACGCCGTTGATTATTATCCGTTCGGTTCCAAGTCCTTTGATGTCAGCTCCCATTTTTAGAAGAAATTCTCCAAGATCTACTACATCCGGTTCCATGGCGGAGTTTTCAAGAATGGTTTCTCCTTCTGCAAGAACAGCTCCCATTATCAGGTTGATAGTGGCTCCGACGGAAACTTTAGGCATGGTGAATTTCGCGCCTTTAAGCTTCTTAGTTCGTGCTTTTATATATCCGTGTTCGATGTCTATGGTTGCACCCAGTGCTTCAAAACCGCTCAAGTGAATGTCGACCGGTCTTTCACCGATAGCGCATCCCCCCGGAAGAGATACATCTGCTTCATTGCAAACTGCAAGAAGCGGACCCATCACGTAAACAGAAGCGCGCATGGTCTTTACAAGATCATACGGGACAAGCACGTTTTTAACGTCTTTTACTGATATTTTGAGAATATTTTTATCAGCATCAAAATCAGTTTTTGCACCGAGATATTCAATTACTTTGATAGTAGTTCTTATATCATTCAAATCAGGCACATTCTTTAGAACGGTTTCGCCTTCAGCCAGTAAACTTGCTACAATAATCGGAAGTGCAGCGTTTTTTGCGCCGGAAATTTCAACATCACCGTTTAGTGTTTTCCCGCCATTAATTCTGTATATGTCCATTTTTTCCTCTTTCAGTTGTTTTGAATAATATCTTGTCGTTTTTTTGCCGCAAATTGTCAAGAAAATGCTGATATCGGTGATATTGAGGCTAAAAATTCTTGTGGAAAAAACTAATTATGCATTGATTGGAAATGTCAGTTAGCAGATTATATTTTTTGAGCATTATTGATGTAAATAGGACTTATTAGTTTATGCCGGAGGAGTTTTTCATGGATATGGGGATGGACTGCCGTAAACAAATGGAAAAATATCTGCCGCCGATATTAATGATCAGCGGCGACGGTGCTATCCTTGATATGACATCGAATGTTTCAGAATATTTTCCTTCAGCAGAGAAAGGCGGTAATCTATTCGACCTTATCGGCATGGACCGGAAGTTTTCACTTAAGAAAGATGAGAGACTTTTATGTACTGCTCAATCCGGCAAAAAAATTGAAATAAGTTTTGATGATTGTTCATCTCATTTAATCGCTATAATTAAGCCAATCGTTAGTACATCTGTTTCTGATATGTTTTCAGGAGAAGCCCTGATTGATGCTGCCGAGTCTATGCCGGTCGGTATATATGAGTTCGATATGAATGGTGTATTTATATATGTTAACAAATATCTCTGTGATCTCTTCGGGTATGAGAAGTCCGAAGTATTAGGTAAAATAAATGTTGTGGATGTCGTTGTTCCCGAAATGCAGGACAATGTTGTATCGGGTATTGCCCAGCTGATACATTCGGGAGAAAGCAGGGTCGGCGAATTTATGTGTCATAAGAGAAACGGTGATCTTTTTCCGGCTGAAATCCATTCTGCATTGAATATTAAAAACGGTAAACCCGTCGGCATCATGGGTATTTTCCTTGATGCCACTAACAAAAAGCGCGCTGAAGA